>JBBSQN010000003.1:0-90108 GCA_038257875.1 Mycobacteriales bacterium | reverse complement strand
CGAAGATCTCCTCACGGCCATGGCCCTCCAACGCGACCAACACCCGATCCCGGCCGGTCCAAACCGACAACACCCGACCCAAAGCACTCAACAACACATCATTAACCTGCGTCCGATACACCCCCGGCACCCGATGCAACAGGGCGTCAGTCTGTGCCCTGCCGAGCCGTGCGGTGACCCGGCGGGTGGAACCAGCGGTGTGGACGCCGGGATGGTCCACCGGCAGGTCGGCCCGTGCACCGTGGGACACCTGCTTCCAGTACTCCAGCTCCCCGTCCAGTGCCCCGGACCGGACGTGCTCGGTCAGCCGGTGTGCCCAGGTGGTCGCCGCGGTGCCGGGTGACTCCAGCGCCACCTCCGCGCCGGCGGCGGCCTGCTGGTATGCCGTGTCGAGGTCGTCGAGCAGGATGCGCCAGGAGACGCTGTCGACGGCGAGGTGGTGAACAGTGAGGAATAGCCCAGGCCGCTGCCCGGGACCCCGCCCGAACAGCACCGTCCTGATCATCCGACCGGTACCCAGATCGAGGTCGGATCGCGCCGCGGCTGCCGCCTCCTCCATCGCCGCCTGCTGCTGTGGCTCCGCCAGGCCGGACAGGTCGTAGCGCTCGAGCACGCCGCTCGCAGCAGCGGATCCGGTCTGCTGGCGCCACTGGCCGTCGACCTGCTCGAACCGCAGCCGCAACGCTTCGTGTCGGGTCACGACGGCCTCGATGGCGGTCTGCAGCGCGTTCTCGTCGACGTCCTCGGCCAGCTCCACGAGCATGGACATGGTGAAGTGCCGCAGTGCCCCGTACGTGCTGAAGAACCAACGCTGGATAGGGGTCAGCGGGGCGGGGCCGTCGATGGGTGGGAGCTGCTCGCCGGGGGTGTCCAGGGTGCCGACCAGCGGGGCCAGGGCGGCGATGGTCTGGTGCACGAAGATGTCCTTGGAGCGCAGCCGCAACCCCGCCTGGCGGGCGCGGGAGACTACCTGAATGCTCAGGATGGAGTCCCCGCCCAGTTCGAAGAAGTTGTCGTTGACCCCGGCCCGCTCCACTCCCAGCACCTCGGCCCAGATCCGGGCCAGCGTCTGCTCTGACGGGCTGCGCGGAGCCTGGTAGCCAAGGTCTGTGGGCTGCCAGTCCGGGGCGGGAAGACTGCGCCGATCCAGTTTCCCGTTGGCGTCCAACGGCAGCGCCGCGACGATCACGAACACCGAGGGCACCATGTAGTCGGGCAGCGTCTGGTTCAGGAACTCCCGCAAGGTCGCCGTACTGAGCCTTTCACCATTGGGCGCGGCCGGTCCCTGCGGTACCAGATAGGCCACGAGGCGTTTGCGCCCGCCGTCATCGGTCCGCGCCACCGCCACTGCCTCGGCGACCTGCTCATGGCGCGCTAGGGCGGCCTCCACCTCGCCCAGCTCGATCCGGAACCCGCGGATCTTGACTTGCTCATCGGTGCGCCCGACGAACTCCAACTCCCCCTTTGTGGTCCAGCGCACCAGGTCCCCGCTGCGATACATCCGGCTACCAGGAGGCCCGAACGGATTGGCCACGAATCGATCCGCGGTCAGTCCCGGCTGATCCCAGTAACCCCGCGCCAGTCCGGCTCCAGCGATGTGCAGCTCACCGGTCACCCCGATCGGCACCGGCCGCAGCTCACCGTCGAGGACGTAGACCAGCATGTTGTCCAGTGGACGCCCGATCGGCACCGCCTCCGGCACCGACTTGTCGCCTCGCATCCGGTGCGAGCTGGCGAACGTCGTGGTCTCGGTCGGCCCGTAACCGTCCACTACCGCCACATCCGGGCAGGCGGCCAGCACCCGACGCACCGCAGCCGCCGGTACCACGTCTCCGCCGGTCCATACCTCACGGAGACCAGCGAGGCAGTCTGGGGCCTCCTGCGCGATCAGGCGGAACAACCCCGCGGTCAGCCACAGCCCGGTTACCCCGTTCTCGGAGACCATTCGCCGCAGGACGCCGACGTCCACCTCGATCGGCGGCGCCACCACCACCTGCCCACCATTGAGCAACGGCACCCACAACTCGTATGTCGAGGCATCGAAAGCCAACGGCGAATGCACTAACACCCGCTCATGAGCCCCACCGGCAAAACGGCGGTCAGCAGCCAACGCCACTACATTTCGGTGGGAGACCGCCACACCTTTGGGCACGCCGGTCGAACCGGAGGTGTACTCCAGGTAGACGAGATTGTCCGGACTCAGCGCCACTGTCGGTGCCTCGGCGCATTCGGTCCCCAGCGACTCGTCGGCATCCACTACCACCAGCGGCCCCATATGCACCAATCGGGCCGTGGCCTCCCATACCCGGTCGGTCACCATTACGCTCGCACCGGCCTGAGCCAGCACCAGTCGCAACCGTTCCGCCGGCGCCCGCACATCCAGTGGCACATACATCCCGCCGGCCTTGGCCGCCGCCAGTACGGTCACCACCAACTCCGCCGAGCGCTCCACCAGCACGGCGACCCGGTCCTCTACCCCCACACCCAACCGAATCAACCGGTGCGCCAGCCGGTTCGCCCGCACCTCCAACTCCGCATACGACAACTCGATCGAATCCGACACCAGCGACACAGCATTCGGCGTCGACGCCACCTGCTGCCCGAACAAATCCGGCACGGTCCCCACCGGTACCGGGACAGCCGTGTCATTCCACTCGACCAGCAACCGATGCCGCTCCTCCTCCGGCAGCATCGGCAACTGCCCCACCTGCTGACCCGGATCGGCCGCCATCCCGGCCAGCAGCACCGACAGCTGCTCCACCATCCGCCCGATGGTCATCCCGTCGAACAGATCGGTGTTGTAGGTCAGCTTCCCGCGCAGCTCACCAGGGCCTGCTTCTCCCGCCACTACCTGGAACTCGCAGGTGATGTCGAAGATGGCGGTGTGGCCCGAGATGTCCACGATCTCGACGCGCAGATCGGAGAACGTCCGCGGGACCCGCTGCTCGTCCTGCATCAGCACCATGACGTCGAACAGCGGGTTGCGACTGGCGTCCCGCGCGACCTGCACCGCGTCGACCAGTCGCTCGAACGGCATCTCCTGGTGAGCGAGGGCGTCGAGCACGGTCTGGCTGACGGTGCCGAGGAACTCGGTGAAGGTCTGCGTCCGGTCGACAGGGGCGCGCAGCACCAAGGTGTTGACGAAGAATCCGACCAGTCGCTCCAGCTCCGCCCGGTTGCGGCCGGAGACGACCGTGCCGACAGCGATGTCGTTGCGACCGGACCAGCGGGCGAACAGCACCTGGCAGGCGGCCATCAGCACGGTGAACAGGGTCGTCTCCTGGGCGCGGGCGAGCTCGCCCAGCCGAGCGGCGACCTCGCCTGGCACGACGAAGTTGCGCATCGCACCCGCGGTGGTGCGCACCTGCGGCCGCGGCCGATCGGTCGGCAACTCCAGGGGGGAGATCCCCGACAGCTGCCGTGTCCAGTAGTCGAGCTCGCCGTCGAGCGCCGGCCCGGACAGCCGGTTGCGCTGCCAGCTGGCGAAGTCGGCGTACTGCACGGGCAGCGTGGGCAGATCCGCCTCCCGTCCCTGCCTGGCGGCGGCGTACAGCATGCCCAATTCCTCGACCAGGATCCCCATCGAGGCGCCGTCGGTGACGATGTGATGCGCGCCAAGGAGCAGCACATGCTCGTCGTCGGCGAGGCGGACCAGCAGCGCCCGGAACAGTGGCCCTCGCCGCAGATCGAAGGGGCGACCGTGCTCCGCGGCGAGCACCGCGTCCAGCGCAGCGTCCGTCGGGGCGGTCGCCCCGGGCAGCTCGATCACAGGCACCACCAGGTCGACCGCCGGGTGCACGACCTGCGTTGCCTTGCCGTCCACCTCGTCGAAGGTGGTCCGCAACGACTCATGCCGAGCCACCAGTTCCCGCATTGCCGCGGTCAACGCCGGCACCTGGAGAGGACCCCGCAGGCGCAGCGCGATTGCGCTGTTGTACTCACCGCCGCCCTGGAACTCGTTCAAGAACCACAGCCGCTGCTGGGAGAATGACAGCGGTAACGGCTCGGTCCGATCGGCCGGCGGAATCGTGTCGGACCGTTGCGCCTGGCCGGCCAGGCGACGGCGCAGGACCTCCTGTAAGTGAGCGGGTAGAGCGGCAATCCGGCTCTCTTGCGATGACGCCATTAGTTTCTCTCTTTTTACGATCGGTCGTCGTTGCCGTCACCGAAGGCAACACGTTCGAGTTCACAAAGGATTGCGTCTTCAACCATCTCCGCCAGCGCGGAGACGGTGCGAGCGGTCAGGACGTCCCGCGGCGTCAGGGTGACGTCGAATACCGTCTTGATCCTGGTGGTGATGAGCAGGCTGCGGATGGAGTCGCCGCCGAGTTCGAAGAACTTGTCCTCGACGCCGACCTTGTCCACGGCGAGCAGGTCGGCCCAGATCTCGGCCAGGGCTCGTTCGGTGTCGGTGCTGGGCGCCACGTAGTCGGTACGTGGGCCTGCCTCCCATTCCGGGGCTGGCAGTGCTGTGCGGTCCAGCTTTCCCGTGCGGCCCAGCGGCAACGCGTCGAGGAACACGAACGCTGCGGGCACCATGTAGTCCGGGAGCGCCTGATTCAAGAAGGATCGCAGCACCGAGGTTCGGGGAACCTGGGGACCAGCCGGCACGACATATGCCACCAGCCGCTGCAGCCCTGACCAATTCTCTTCGGTCGGTGCAGCCTTGCGCCCCAGCACCACGGCCGCGCTCACATCCGGATGCCTCGCGAGCACGGCTTCGATCTCACCCAGCTCGATCCGGAAACCACGAATCTTCACCTGGTGATCGACCCGGCCAAGGTAGTCCACCTCACCCGCAGCATTCCACCGCACCACATCTCCGGTCCGGTACATCCGCGAACCCGGCGCGCCGAACGGATTCGGCACGAACCGCGCCGCGGTCAACCCCGGTCGCTGCAGATAACCACGGGCCAGACCACGACCGGCGAGATACATCTCCCCCGGCACTCCCACCGGCACCGGCCGCAAGAAACCGTCCAGCACATAAACCTGAGTATTAGCAACCGGTCGCCCGATCGGCGGCGCTGTATCGCTATCAAATCCAGCTGCATCGCAATACCACGCCGTGGCATACACCGTCGCCTCGGTCGGACCATAGATATTGGCGATCCGGGTGCACGAGGTCGCGGCTGTGATCTGCCGCACCGCTCGCGCCGACAACGCCTCACCAGCCAGAACGACGATATCCGCGGTCACCGCAGCACTACCTTGGGACAGCACCTGAGAAAAGACCGAAGGAACCCCGCTGATCAGGCTCGCCGCGCGCTGGCCCGGCCTAGGTTCGGCGAGCGCGAGCGCGTCTTCCACGACATCGATGCTGCCGCCGATCACCAATGGGGAGAATATCTCGAATACCGACACATCGAAGTTCAACGACGTCGACGCCACCACGCGCGACAACCCCGACACCCCGAACTCCGACCCGGCCCACGTCGCCAGATCGACGACGCTGTCGTGAGCGACCACAACCCCCTTCGGCCGCCCTGTCGACCCCGACGTATAAATCGCATACGCCGCATGCGCTCCTGACAACGGCAACAATCGATCAGCATCGGTCAGATCGCTGTTCCCGCAGCCTGCCAGCGCCGCACCGATCTCCAAATCATCCAACCGGAGTCGAGGAATCCCGAGAT
Source organism: Mycobacteriales bacterium (assembly GCA_038257875.1). Lineage (GTDB taxonomy): Bacteria > Actinomycetota > Actinomycetes > Mycobacteriales > Pseudonocardiaceae > Pseudonocardia. Next base: position 84,472 of record JBBSQN010000003.1, on the reverse strand, counting down.
TTACATCAGACAAGCGACTGTCTAGCTCACACGTAGTCACCACCAACACCGGACAGGCGTCGGAGAACATGAAGCCAATCCGTTCCAGCGGATAATCCGGGTCGACCGGCAGATACGCCGCACCCGCCTTCCACACCGCCAACAAGGTCACAACCATGTCCACCGAACGCGGCACCATCAACGCCACGAAACGCTCGGCACCCACGCCGAAACCGAGCAGCACCCGCGCCAACCGGTTAGCTCGCTTGTTTAACTCTCGATACGACACGCTCACGTCACCACAGCAAACCGCAGTCGCCCCAGGAGTACGGCTCACCTGCGCCTCGAACAATTCCACCATCGTATCCGCAGGCACCTCACGGGCGGTGTCGTTCCAGTCCACCAACAGCTTTTCATGCTCCGCCTCGGCGAGCATGTCGATCCGATCCAACAGAATCGTGGGATCCTCGACGAGCACATCCAGAATCTGCATCAGGTGATCCGTCAACCGCTCGATCGTCGACAACTCGAACAATGCCGGGTCATAACCCAGTCCGATCGACATCCGCTCGCCTGGCACCACCACAAGGGCCAACGGATAGTTGGTGGTCTCGATGGCCCTCAACTCCCGCAGCCGCAGACCGTGCGTCGCGGCGGCCTCGCCATCAATCGGGTAGTTCTCGAACACCACGATGCTGTCGAACAGGCCCACCTCGGCGGGTAGCTCACTCCAGGCATGCAGTTGGGTAAGCGGGAAGACGTCACACCGCCGGGCCTCGGCCTGCTCCACCTGCAGTTCCCGAAGCCAGGACAGGGCACCTTTCCCATTGTCGAAGTGCACCCGGGTGGGAACGGTGTTGATGAACATACCGACCATCGACTCCACGCCGGCCAACTCGGTTGGCCGCCCCGACACTGTGGTACCGAACACCACATCGCGCTGGCGGCTGTAGCGCGACAACAACAGTGCCCACGCCCCCTGCACCACCGTGTTCACCGTCAACCCGTGGTGCCGGGCGGCTCCGCGGATCTCGTTGGACTGCTCGCTCGACAGCGCGATCCGGACCGTCGCGCTGGACTCGGCGTGGTGGGCCTGCACGGGTGGATGGTCATACGGCAGGGCGGTGGGCTCGGACAGGCCCGCCAATACCCTGCGCCAGTACTTCTCGGGCTCGCGTCGGTCGACTGAGCGCAGCCATTGAAGGTAGTCGCGGAACGGACGCCGGGTGGCCACAGGGAGACTGACCAGGGGGTGAGCGGCCTCAGCCGCCTCCGGGCCACGACGCTGGAGCTCGGCATGGCAGGCGAACACGTCGGAGAGCACCTGGAAAACGCTCCACCCGTCCAGCAGCACGTGGTGGAAGGTCCAGACCACCTGGACCTCGATGTCGGAGATCTGCGCAACCATCACCCGCAGCAGCGGGGCCGCGGTCAGGTCCAGGCCCGCCGCTCGGTCGCGGTCGAGCCAGGTCTGCAGTTCTTCCCGTTGCCCGGCCTCAGACAGCGGCCTCCAGTCCAGGTAGCTGACCGGCAGGATCAGCTCACGGTGCACCACCTGCACCGGCTCGGCCACCCCGCCCCAGACGACACTGCTGCGCAACACCGGTGTCTGGTCCACGACGTGCTGCCAGGCCGCACCGAGCTGCCGAGGGTCGGCGACGCCCTCCACCACGAAGGCCGCCTGCTGGAAGTACACGCCCTGATCGCGCTGGGACAACCCGTGGAAGACCATGCCGGCCTGGGTGGGCGTCAGCACGTAGATGTCCTCGACGCCACGGCCATCGCCGGCCAGGCGGTCCACTCCTGCCTGATCGAGGCTGGCCAGCGGGAAGTCCGAGGGGCTGCGTCCCCCCGCGCCGGGGGACGCGCAGTGCGCGATGATCTCACGAAGGGCGTTGAGCAGGTTGTCGGCGAGGGAGCTGACGGTCGCGCGCCGGTGCAGGTCTTCGGAGTAGAACCAGGTGAATACCAGGCGGTTTCCCTCGACCTTGCCGACCACCTCTAGCGCGTGGGCCCGCTGCGCATCCGGGCTCTCGTCCAGCCGCAGTTCCCCGTGGATCGTGTGATAGAGATCGTCGCTGCCCGCAGGCAGGTCGAAGTGCCCCAGGTAGTTGAAACTGATCTGGGGAGTGGGTGAGGTCAGGCTGGAGGCTACGTTGTTGTCGAGGGCCGCAGTGAGGTAACGCAGGGCGCCGTAGCCCAGGCCCCGGCCGGGGATGGCACGAAGGTGTTCCTTGACCGAGGTCAGTCGCGTCCTCCAGTCCGAGCTCGACTCGGCGAGCAGGTCCACCGGGAACAGGGTGGTGAACCAGCCCACCGTCCGGGACAGATCCACCTCCTCGAACAGCTCCTCCCGGCCGTGGCCCTCCAAGTCCACGAGGACTCGCTCGCGCCCGGTCCAGGCACCCAGAACCCGGGCCAGCGCGGCCAGCAACACGTCGTTGACCTGGGTCCGATAGACCTCGGGCACCTGCTGCAACAGCGCCCGGGTCTCCGACTCGTCCAGTCCCACGCTCACCGAGCGCACCGAGGCCACCGTGTTGGGCCCAACACCGTCGGTGGGCAGCACCGGTTCAGCGCTCTCGGCGAGCGCGCCCCAGTAGCCCAGCTCGTCGTCGAATCCCCCGGTGGCGGCGTGCTCGGCCAGCCGCAACGCCCACTTTCGGAACGAGGTGGTCTTGGCCGCCAACCGGGCCGCGGAGTCACCACACGCCACCCGGTAAGCGACGGCCAGGTCCTCCAGCAGGATCCGCCAGGACACCCCGTCGACCACCAGGTGGTGCACCGTCAGCACCAGCACCGGCCGCTGCCCGCTACCCAGCTCGAACAACACCGCCGCCAGCGGCGGACCGCTGCCCAGGTCGAGGTCGGCCTGGACACCGCCGATGACCTCGGCCATCACGGTCAGCCGGTCGCCTTCCACCGGGTCGCTGTCCGCTGGGTCACTGTCCATTGGGCCGCCGTCCATTGGGGACAGATCGACCCGGCGCAGCACGTCGTCCGACCCCACCGGAGCGTTGCACTGATACCACCGGCCGTAGAGCTGCTCGAACCACATCCGCAACGCGTCGTGGTGCTCGAGGAGCGTCATCAGTGCGGCGCGCAGCGCGGCCTCGTCGACGCCCTCGGCGAGCTCCAGACTCAGCGACTGGTGAAAATGCCCTGGCGCCACCGTCCGGGTATCGAAGAACCAGCTCTGGATCGGGGTCAGCGGCACCGCCCCGGTCACCGGTCCCTGCTCGACCGGTTCCAGCTCCGCCGCCGTGACGTTCGGGGCCAGCGATGCGACCGTCTGGTGCAGGAAGATGTCCCGGGAGCGCATGCGCAGGCCGGCCCGCGCGGCGCGGGCCACCACCTGGATGCTCAGGATCGAGTCACCACCGAGCGCGAAGAAGTTGTCCTCGACACCGACCCGTGGCACCCCGAGTACCTCGGCCCAGATCTCGGTGACGACCTGCTCGACCGGGTTGCGGGGCGCCAGGTAGACCGCGCCCTCAGCCGAGCCCCATTCCGGCGCCGGCAGGGCTCGTCGGTCGAGCTTCCCGTTGGGGTTGAGCGGAAGCTTCGCCAGTGACACGAACGCCGCGGGCACCATGTGGTCGGGCAGCACCCGGCTCACGAAGCGACGCAGCGCGGCAGGGTCCATGGCCGCGCCCGGCACCGGCACCAGGTAGGCCACCAGGCGTTTGTGCCCGGACTTCTCGGCTTGGACGACCACCACCACTTCGGCCACGTCGTCGTGGCGCGCAACGGCGGCCTCCACCTCGCCCAGCTCGATCCGGAACCCACGAACCTTCACCTGGTGGTCCGCCCGGCCGAGGTAGTCCAGCTCGCCTGTCGGGGTCCACCGCACGACGTCGCCGGTGCGGTACATGCGAGTTCCCGCGCTGGCGAAGGGATCGGCCACGAACCGCTCCGCGGTGAGTCCCGGACGGTTCAGATACCCTCTGGCCAGCCCCCGACCGCCGAGGTAGAGCTCACCCGGTACGCCCGGTGCCACCGGACGCAGCGTGGGGTCGAGCACATACGCGCGAGTGTTGGTGATCGGTCGGCCGATGGGCGGCGCCTGGTCCGGGATCGCTTGGTCCGGGTCGCAGTACCACGCGACCACATACACGGTGGCCTCGGTGGGGCCGTAGATGTTGGCGATCCGGCTGTCCGGCAGCGCCGCCCGGATATCCCGCGTCGCCCGCGCCGAGAGTGCCTCGCCGGCCAGCACCACGTGCTGCGGGGCGGCCAACCCCGTGCCGTGGGACAGGAGCTGGGAAAACGCCGAGGGCACCGCGCTGACCAGGCTGGCAGTCCCGTGCTCGCTCGGGCGCTCGGCGAGCGCGAGGACGTCGCGCACCACCTCGATGCAGCCGCCGACGGTCAGCGGGCAGAAGATCTCGAAGACCGACACGTCGAAGTTCAACGAGGTCGAGGCCACGACCCGGGACAGTCCCGACACACCGAAGTCCGCAGCAGCCCACAACGCGAGATCGACCACGCTCTGGTGTGCGACCACCACCCCCTTCGGCCGACCCGTCGAACCCGACGTGTAGATCACATAGGCGGGGTTCGCGCCGCGCAGGGGCGCCAACCGCTCGGTGTCGGAGACATCGTCGACGGGCTGGCCGGTCAGCGCCTTGGCGGTTTCGGTCGAGTCCAGCACCAACCGGTCCACTCCCGCCACCGTAGGCAGGCGGTCCGCCACCTCGCTCGTGGTCAGTACCAGCGGCGGTTGAGCGTCGGCGAACATGAGCGCGATGCGTTCGGCCGGGTAGCTCGGGTCGATCGGCAGGTAGGCCGAACCTGTCTTCAGCACCGCCAGTAGCGCCACGATCAGCTCCGCTGAACGTGGTAGCGCCACGGCCACGAACCGCTCCGGGCCGGCCCCCCGCGCGATCAGCAGCCGGGCCAGCCGGTTCGCCCGCACGTTGCATTCGTCGTAGGACAGCTGTGTGCCCGCGCACCGCACCGCCGGTGCCTCCGGGGTTCGCGTGGTTTGCGCCTCGAACAGCTCCGGCAGCACCGCCGATGGCACCGACAGGTCGGTGTCGTTCCATTCCACCAGGACCCGGTGCCGCTCGGCGTCAGTCAGCAGCGGGAGCTCGGCCATCGACTGGCCGGGGTCGGTGGCGATGGCAGTCAGCAGTAGCTGCAGGTGCCCGGCCATCCGCTCGACGGTGCTGGGGTCGAACAGGTCGGTGTTGTACTCGATCGTCAGGCTCAGCGACTCGCCCCGCGGCAAGAACTCCAGCACCAGGTCGAACCGTGCCGACGGTCGCGGCAGGTCGTGCTCAGCGATCCACAACCCGCCGGCCTCACGCGCGCGCACCATCTCGCTCTGGAGCACGACCAGCGTCTGTACCAGCGGGTTGCGGCTCGTGTCCCGCTGCGGTTGAAGGTCTTCGACCACCCGGTCGAAGGGCACCTCGTCGTGGGCGAACGCATCCAGCACCGTCTCCCGGACGTCGACCAGGAACTCCTCGAACTTCCGCGCACCCTCCACTGTGGAGCGCAGCACCACGGTGTTGACGAAGAACCCCACGAGGTTCTCCAGCTCCGCCCGATGACGTCCGGAGGTGACGGTGCCGACGGCCACGTCGCGCTGGTTGGCGTACCGCGACAGCAGCACCTGCACCGTGGCGGTCAAGGTCATGAACAGCGTGGCTCCGCGGGTCTGCCCCACGCTCGTCAGGCCCCGAACCAGCTCGGCCGGCAGGTCCTGGCGATGTACCGCGCCAGCGGTCGTGCGGAGGTGGGGCCGGGGCCGATCGGTGGGCAGGTCGAGCACCTCCAACCCGGCCAGCTGGCGCCGCCAGTAATCAAGGTGGGACCGGAGAACCGGGCCGGACAGCTGCTCGCGCTGCCACCCGGCGATGTCGGCGTACTGGATCGCCAGCTCCGGCAACCGGACCGGGGTCGCGCTGACGGCGGCGGCGTAGCGCTGGGCCAGCTCGTCGACCAGAAGCCCGACCGACCAGCCGTCAGTGATGATGTGGTGCTGGCTGAGCACCAGCACGTGGTCGCGGGCGGCGAGGCAGACCAGCAGAGCTCGGGTCATCGGACCGCGTCGCAGGTCGAACGGGCGGCTCAAGAGCTGCGCCAACTCCTGCTCCACCGCGTCGTCGCGGTCCGCGGCGGCTGTGCTGGACACGTCCACCATGTCCAGCGGGATCTCCCCGCGCGGAGCGATGAGCGCGACGCCGTGTCCGTCGACCGTGTCGAACGTCGTCCGCAGCGACTCGTGGCGGCGCACCAACCCCGCCAGCGCCGTCCGCAGCGCGGCGTGGTCCAGCACGCCGGACAGTCGCAGCCCGATGCCGGTGTTGTACTCGGTACCCCCGGCGGACACGTCGTCGAGCAACCACAGCCGCTGCTGAGCAGGGGACAGCGGCAACGCGCGCTCGCGCGACACCCGGGGAATCGGCAGGGCGGGGTGGGCCTGCCAAGCGTCCGGCAGGATCTCCGCGAGCCTTGCGACCGTCCTCGCGTCGAACAGCGCGCGGACCGGCAGGTCCGCCCCGAGGGCCGTGCGGATCCGGGAGAGCATCCGGACACCCAGGATCGAGTCACCGCCGAGCGCGAAGAAGTCGTCTTCGACGCCGAGGGTGCGCACGCCGAGCACGTCGGTCCAGATCTGGGCAAGGACACGCTCGGTCTCGGTGCGGGGGGCCACCGAGTCGGCGGACGAGTCGCGGTCGGTGAGGGGCGCCGGGAGGGCGCGGCGGTCGAGCTTCCCGTGCGCGCTCAGGGGCAATTCGCCGAGGAGCACGAACGCCGCGGGCACCAGGTAGGCGGGCAACGTCTGAGCCAGCAGAGCGCGAAGCTGCTCCATCACAGGGGTGCGACCCGGTGCGCCGACCAGGTAAGCCACCAGCCGGGGCAGACCGGGCAGGTCCTGGCGGGCCACGACCACGGCCCGATCCACATCGGGGTGGGTCTGCAGCACCGTCTCGATCTCACCTGGCTCGATCCGGAATCCACGGACCTTGACCTGCTCGTCCGCCCGGCCCACGAACCTCAGCTGGCCATCGGCCCCCCAGCGCACCAGATCCCCGGTGCGGTACATCCGGGTGCCCCGGCCGGCGAAGGGATTCGCCACGAACCGCGCTGCGGTCATCCCCGACCGCCCCAGATACCCTCGGGCCAGTCCGACTCCGGCGATGTACAGCTCGCCGGCCACACCGACCGGCACCGGCTTCAGCGCCTGGTCCAGGACGTACACCCGGGTATTGGCGATGGGTGTTCCGATGGGTGCACCGTCCCCGGCGGACAGCGGTTCGCTCCACGTGGTTACCACCGTCGACTCGGTGGGCCCGTAAGAATTGATCATCCGTCGGCCCGGCGCCCACAGCGTCACCAATTCCGGGGGGCACACGTCGCCGCCCACGATCAGCGTCCGGAACTGAGTCAGCTCCGCCGCGGCCGCCGCCGGCACGGTGGCCAGCGCGGCCGGCGGGATCAACGCATGAGTCACCCGCTGCTGCGCCAACACCCGCGCCAGCTGCTCCCCGAGCATCGGCCCCGGCGGCGGCACCACCAACGCCGCCCCCACCGGCAACGACATACACAGCTCCAACACCGACGCATCGAAACTCGGCGAGGAGAACTGCAACACCCGATCACCCGGGACTACCACATACCGCGCCACCGCAGCCGCGGAGAAACTCGCCAACCCGGCATGGGTCACCACCACACCCTTGGGGCGCCCAGTCGACCCCGAAGTGTAAATCACGTAAGCCGGATGGGCCAACAGCAGCGGTGTGGGCCGATCGGCATCACTGGGGGCACGGTCGGACATCGCGGCCAGTTCCGCGAGCACCGCGGGTTCGTCCATCACCACCATCGGTACGGCCTCGTCGACAAGACTCGCGACACCGGCTCCGACCGTGGCGACCCCACAGGTCAGCATCACGACCGCGCCGGCGTCGGCCACCATGAACCGGATCCGCTCGATCGGATAGGCCGGGTCGACCGGCAGGAAGGCTCCGCCGGCCTTAGTGACCGCCAGCTGCGCCACCACCATCTCGACCGACCGGGGCAACATCACAGCCACTACTGCTTCCGGCCCCACCTCGCGAGCCAGCAACAGCCGAGCCAGTCGGTTCGCCCGCTCGTCCAGCTCGCGGTAACTGACCGACCCGTCCTCGGTCACGAGGGCGGGCAAGCCCGGAGCTCTCGCTACCGCAGCCTCGAACAGCATTGGCAACGCGACAGCGGCGACCTCCTGATCGGTGTCGTTCCACTCCTCCAGCAGCCGAGCACGCTCCACCTCGGCGACGAGGTCGACCGTGCCCAGCGGCGCATCGGGAGTGGTGGCGAGGGCGGCGAGCACCCGGGTCAGCTGCTCGGCCAGCCGCCCGATCGTGGCAGCTTCGAAGAGGTCGCTGCGGTACTCGACGACGCCCGACAGCTCCCTACCCCGCTCGACCAGCCGCACCGTGAGGTCCGCGCTGAACCGCAGGGCACCTCGCGTAGACGCCACTGCCACGCGCGTCAGCTCCGATCCCAGGTCCAGCTCCTCGGCCAGGGACTCGAACGGGATCTCGGAGTGCGTGAGGGCGGCTCTCACCGTGGCGCGCACCGCGGACAGGACCTCCCGCAGCGGCGTCGCGTCGCTCATCCGGGATCGCAGCACCAGGGGGTGCCCCGACTCCGGCGCGGAAATGGTCGCTGCGATATCCTCCTGGCCCGAGTAACGGCACAGGAGAACCTGGCAGGCTGCCACCGTGAGGTCGAGCAGGGTGATGTCGAGCTGGGCGGTCACCCCCAGCAGCCCAGCAGTCACGTCCGCTGGTACGGCGAAGGCATGTGCATCTATGCCTGAGCGCGCGCTGGTCGGCCACTGATGATCGGTGGGTAACTCCGGGGCGGACACGCCGTCCAGTTGCCCCGCCCAGTATCGGAGTTGTTCGACGAACGGTACCTTCAGCGGACCGTGAGAGACAATGGAATTTCCGCTCGGCACGGACGTCGGCTCGTAAGCCACCATATTTTATCGAATCCTTTGGGCACTGTGTGTAATCGAACCCTGTGTTATCGAATCCTTTGGGCACTGTGCCGCGATGACGGGATCCCGGGGCAGGTACTCAGGCGGAGGCTCGATTCAGCGAGTCGGTCGACGGTCGAGGTTCCGGCACGCCGGGAGGCCGGCATCGCTGGGCGATCCGGCCGCCGAGCAGCAACTGGTCGATCTGCTTAGTGATCGGGTCGCGCATGAAACGTCCGACATGCAGTCCCTGGCCCGAGGTCGGGTCCTGGAGCACGAAATCCAAGTCGTCGTAGAAGGCCAACCGCCCGATGAGCTCGTCGCCGCTCGCGAGGTACGGGACCCCCTCATCCCCGGCGGCGACCAGGTACTCCGTTGGGCCGTTGGAGTAGCTACCCGCGCACTCCGTCGGGGCTGCGACCAGCGCTCGCATCGACATGTCCCGACGACCTGCTCCCAGCGGCAGGTTCGCCTGGCGTAGTTCGGTACGCAGCTCCTCCCACAGGGACGACCCGGTGTTGGCGTTCGTGGTGAGCGCCACCACCCATCCGCCTGCCGGATCGATGCGCAGGTAGCAGGACGTGCCGTTCGCGTTGCCGTCGTGACCGACCCAGGCGGTGATCCCGTCACGGAATACGGCCAGCCCGGCGCCCCAGCCGTCAGCGAGTCCGAACGGATTGGCGCCGGGAACGGCCCGCCGCATCCGTTCGGCGTAGGTGGCCGGGAGCAGCTGGGGGACTCCCGGTCCGATGTGCATCAGTCCCAGGGCAACCAGATCGTCGGCACTCATCGCCAGGGCCCCGGCAGGGGCCTCGGCGGGTGCCAGTGACTGCTGCACGGGCCGGGTCCGACCCAGGGTCGTGTTGACCGAGTGCCCGCTGGCGATGGGCCGCCCGGAGGGTGCCCGCAGCGTTGCGACGACGGTGGCGGCGTCGATGCCCAGCGGTCGCAGCAGGATCGACTCGGTGGCCTCCCACCAGCTCATTCCCGTGATCGTCTCGATCAGGTGGCCGACCAGGACGTAGTTCCTGCTCGAGTAGGAGAAACCGGTGCCGGGCGGAAATATGAGGTCCTGCCGGCGGCAGTGCTCCCGCACGTAACGCCCCATCGACAAGGTGGCCAGCTCCGGTGCGTCGGGACTGGACGCGAAACCGCTGGTGTGGCTGAGTAGCTGCCCCAGTGTGAGCTGGCCGCCCAGGTCGTCCAACTCGGGCAGGTGCTCGTTCAGCGTGGCGTCGAGCTCGAGGTCACCGTCCGCGACCAGGATCATCGCCAGGGTTGCGGTCCAGGCCTTGCTGATCGACCCGGTGGGAAAGGCGGTCTCCCGGGTGACCGGAATCCCGGTGCCGTGCTCCAGCTCACCGACCTCGACCGAGACGGTCACACCATCCCGGTGGATGGCAAGTTGCGCACCGGGGACCTGATGCGTGTCGGCCAGCACAGCCAATGTGGCGGCCAACCAGGCCTCATCGACCGGCGGCGCACTCATCTCAGTGTCACCCGTCCGTGCGGTGGCGTTCCCTCGTTCTAGGGGGCGGAGCTCGTCCTTGTTCTCAACAGTTGGTGACTCGAGAGCAGAAATCTTCCCCATGGGTCACACGTTAGAGTGACGTCCTTCAGCGGGCCTTAGTGTTCGCTTAAGGGAACCGGGTGGCACGGCGTCCAACAGGCAACGCGGGACCCCTCCCTACCAGCAGTTCCGCCCATCCCTGGCGGGGCGCTGTTGGCCTAGGTAGGGGTGGATCCGACCAGGCCGGTCTCGTATCCCACGATCACCAGCTGCGCTCGGTCCCTGGCGTCGAGCTTGGCGAGCAACCGGCCGATGTGAGTCTTGACGGTCCCCCGGCTCAGGTGCAGATGGTGTTCGATCTCACTGTTACGTAGGCCCCGCGCGATCAGGACGAGCACCTCCCGTTCCCGGTCGGTGACGCCGGCCAGCGTGCCCGCCGGACGCCGGGCCGACTCCGGGTGCCGGACGAACTCGGCGATCAGCCGCCGGGTGACGGTGGGTGCGAGCAACGCCTCACCGGAGGCGACAACTCGGACGGCGTCTAGCAACTGAACGGGGGGTGTGTCCTTGAGTAGAAAGCCGCTGGCGCCGGCCCGCAGCGCTGAGTACACGTATTCGTCGAGATCAAACGTAGTGAGCACCAGGATTCTCGGTGCGTTTTCGTGTGCGGTAATCCGGCGGGTGGCCTCGATACCGTCCATTTCCGGCATGCGCACGTCCATCAGCACCACGTCGGGATTCTCTGCCCGGACCAGGTCCACAGCCTCCGCCCCGGTACCGGCTTCACCGACGACGACGAGGTCCGGCTCGGTCTCGATGAGTACCCGCAGGCTGCCCCGCAGCAGCGCTTGATCGTCGGCGATCAGTACCCGGATCTGTGCATCAGTCATACGGGCCCCGAGGCCTGGTAGGGCAGGCGGGCATGCACAGCGAACCCGCCGCTGGCCTGCGGACCCGCCATCAGTGTTCCGTGATGTAGGGCGGCTCGCTCGCGCATGCCGATCAAGCCATGCCCGGGCTCGCCGGCCGGGCGACGCGGTATGCCGTCGTCGACCACCGCCAGGTGCAGTTCGCCCGGTTCGGCGGTGATGCGGACGGTGCATCGCGCTGGTGCCGCCGCATGTTTGATGACGTTGGTCAACGCCTCCTGCACGATCCGGTACGCGGCGAGCTGGACCGCCGCCGGCAGTGCCGGGATGGTCCCGCGGTCGAGCTCCACCTGCACGTCGGCGAGTCGGGCGTTCTCAACCAGTTCCGGTAGCTCGTCGAGGCCGGGGCTGGGCGCCAGGTGGGCCTCCCCGGCCGACCGCAAGGAGCCGAGCACGCGCTGGACATCTGTGAGCGCAGCTCGGCTGACAGACTCGATGACGCCGAGCGCTTCCCTACTCTCCTCGGGACGCTTGTCGTAGACGTGATTGGCCACGGCGGCCTTCATCACGATCACGCTCATGCTGTGCGCCACCACGTCATGCATTTCCCTGGCTATCCGCAACCGCTCCTCGGAGACGGCCTTCTGCTCGCGGTGTTCGGCGATCTGGCCGGCGTACTCGCGGCGCGCGCGGACGCTGCAGCCGAACGTCCAGCCTGCGCCGATGGTGAACCACGACGAACTCAGCGAGGACAGCAGATCCGTATTGACCGACTTTGTGTTCGGTGCGACGAGAAGGAAGTGGGAATCCAGCACGGTCGCCGCGAGGACTGCTGCCAGCGTGACACCCAGCATCGCCGCGCCGAGCGCGACGGCCGAGCGCCGCGGCCCCAGGGACAGCGCGACCGAGTAGAGCGCGACCGCGACGGCTAGCACGGTTGCCCCAACCGACATGCCCAGCAACACGGCGACGATCGTCGAGGCGAGAACGACGCCGAATACCGGGAGAGGCCTGCGCCTGCGGACCGCAAGCGGAACGCTGACCGCAAGTGCCAGCAGCCACACCACCAGGACCGTTCCGCCGGTAAGGCCGACCGCGGTGTAGAGGGTCGCGTTGACAGTGAGTAACGTGATCCACGCCGCCAGCAGCAGGTCGATCGCGACGAGGTGCCACGGACGCTGTCGATACCGTCGCGGCAACACGCCGGAATCAACCCCAGCGGGTTCGGTCACATGGGCCACCGTAGCCGCATTCTCCGAATCAGCGGATCGGAGCACGGTCCGATACCGAAATGCCGGACCCTGCTCCGATGTGCCCGCGCCCCGCACGCGTCAGCATTGCCTGCATGATCGAGGTCCGAGAACTCACCAAGGATTACGGCGATGAGCGTGCGGTGAACCGGCTGTCGTTCACCGCACGCCCTGGCGTGGTGACCGGTGTCCTCGGCCCGAACGGCGCGGGAAAGTCGACCACGATGCGCATCATCCTCGGCCTGGACACCCCAACATCCGGCACAGCGCTGGTGAACGGCCAGCGCTGTGCCACCATCGACCGGCCGATGCATACCGTGGGCGCCCTGCTCGACACGGAGACGATGCACGGCGGCCACCGCGCCGCGGACCACCTGCGGTGCATGGCGCGCAGTAGTGGCATCGGTGAGCTCCGGGTGGCCGAGGTACTCGACGAGGTGGGGCTTTCGGCGGTGACCGAAAAGCGGATCGACGATTTCTCCGCAGGCATGCGGCAGCGGCTCGGGGTCGCCGGCGCGCTGCTCGGCGACCCCGGTGTCCTGTTATTCGACGAGCCGATGACCGGTCTGGACCAGGAGGGTGTCCGGTGGATTCGCGGTCTGATGCGATCACTGGCCGCTCAGGGTCGGACGGTCCTGGTATCGAGCAAGCACATGAGTGAGATGGCCATGACAGCCGACAAGATGCTCGTCCTCCGGCGCGGCGAATTGATCACCGAGACCTCCACCCGCGAGCTGACCGAGCGTCTTGCGCGAGACGTGTTCGTGCGCTCACCCCGCATCGGCGGGCTGACCAAGGTGCTGACCGGCATGGGCGCAACGGTGCGCGCCGAACCGGGCGGGGGGCTGCTGGTCACCGGCATGGACGCATGGAGAATCGCGTCGGCTGCCGCGGCGCATTACATCCCGATCCAGCAGTTGACCCCACGCTACGGGTCGCTCGAGGACACCTGGACATGATCAACGCATTGAATAACGACGTCAGCCCAGCCGTTCCTCGGCGCGGTCCAGCCGACGCATCAGCATGCTGGCTACCGCCAGGCACTCTAAGGTCTCGTCCAAACCAGCAAGAGCAGCTCTGCCGGTACCGTGCGGATTTCGCAGCCCAAGCATGACCCCTGCGAACAGCAGCCGGAAACCCTCGCGCTCGTCCTGCGCCGCCTGCCCCGTTGTCGTGGTGATGTCAAGTTGTGGCACTCGATCGCCGAACGCCGACTCCATCAGGGCGCACCCTGAGTCGTCGCTTGCGGTGAGTGACCGGACCCGTTCTTCGACCAGCTGTAGCGCCTCGACGACCGCCTCGGACAGCCGCCCATCCGCTACCAGCGCAAGGACAACGGAAATCCTGGGATGCAGGGCCGGCGCCAGGACCTCGGGGACCTCCTTGCGTCTACCCGACACGCAGGTAACTTCAATGTGATCGTCAGTAGCATTTGCACCGGGCATGTGCGGCCGGACAACGTCGATCACGCCCATCATTCGTAACTCATCGCTCAACAGACGATACTCTAAGTGGTCGCCTACTTGCACTTCAGTCCCGATGGGCAGGAGGACCGTGTTGCCCTGCACCCGAGCCGGGGAGCCCAAGCGTATTTCCGCCTCTTCTTGCTGCCGCCGGATCAGCGTGACGAAGTTGGTGAAAAAGATCATCCCACACCGAAGTCTCGGCTCGTCGCAAGAAATATCCGGTGCAATCGGGTGTCCTTCCAGGCCAGCCCCCGATGACCCATCGCAATCAGATCCAGCATTGTTACATGACATGTTGCGCGCTGATCGACATCAGCTGCGCCGATTGTCACCGGGGCCGAGGCGGCCCCGTCTACACCTGGCGCTCGCTGGTTGAGCACAGCGAACTCTGAGCCTCCCGAACTCAACAGCAGAGCTGTTCCACGCGAGCATGACAGCTCTGCTGTTGGGTTCGGGAGAACCCGACGGGAGCGGACCAACGCGGCGGGTCGTCAGTTCGTCTCCTCAACCGGCGCATCCATGCCGCGGATCACTTCGAAGAGCCGATCCGGGTCCCAATCCGGCTCGACATCGTCGAGCAATTCCTCTGCTTGGCCCAGGGTGAGGGTTCCTACCCGAGTGCCGTCATCGATCAGGATGAAGTAGTTGATGAAGGTTGGCCGCCCCGCACCGGCAGGAACCGTCTTGGGAGCCATCTGCTCGGATTTGACCGTGGCCTTGGCTCCCTGGCAGGCGCTGGCGCTGAGGCGTTCCTCGATCGCGGCAGCGATCCTCTGGGCGTCGTCTACAAGCATTGGGCTATCTCCTTCGCCGGGTCGCGACAAACACGCCGTAGATAACTATCACTGGTTCGTACCCTAGGATACTTCTGACTACTCTCCGACTCCGGGCTTCTGTGCCCTTACTGTGTCCGGCGTGGTGCGCCGTTGCGCGGCGAGTGTCAGGTGGCGAGGACCCGCGCGAGCAGCATGGTGGCCGGTCCGAATTCTGCTCTCTGGTAGAAGGGCACGGAGCGCGATCGCTCGGCGACAGCACGATCCGTGCGCATCCTCGGTTGTGGGCGTGGGCAACGAGCGCGTTGAGCAAAGCGGTACCGACGCCGATTTCGGTGCGGAGCCAGCACGTACACCTTGCTGAGGTAACCCCAGCGTGAGGCCGGCCGTCCGGGCCTCGGCATCCGTTCGAAGATCAGTGCAGCACCGCGTTAGTCCTTCGGGGTTCGTTCTGCCATGTGGTCGGGTCGTTGTGGTAGCGGCCGCGGGCGCGGCCGAGCGGCTTGTTCGGAGGTGCCGGTCAGGGTTCCTGTGGGCAGGAGCGTGTCGTTCGCAAACGCCCAGGTTGCGGGCGACCGTCGCATCGGCCACCGCGGCCACACCCGGATCAACCCCCGAAGGATTGACGCGGTGCTGCACTAGGTTGATCATCCCGACGACCGTGCCATCAATTTCGGCGAGGAAGGTGACACGTCGTGCGGCTTCCGTCAGGTACCAGTGGGTGAATCGTTCCTCGAAGCTGTCGTCGTAGAGGGGGCAGCCGGCTTGTCCTTCTGACCAACATCGGCGCAGCGCTGCCAGTGTCGGGAGGTCTTGCCCGTCGGCCAGTCGAGTTGTCACTGCTGCCAAGCCCTGTGGATCTTGCACGGTGGAGTATCCACTAACTCTGGTCCTCGGTGTCCTGCGAGGATACCGACTGGTAGACCTGCAGCAGGACTCCACTGTCGTAGCGAACCAGGTCCGTGAGCTTCAGCGCGACCTTGCCTCGGTCCTCGGGGAACACCCGCAGGCCGCCCCCGATCGCGACCGGGAACACCATCAACCGTAGCTCGTCGACGAGGCCGTCGGCGAGCAGCGTGTGCACCAATGTGCTGCTGCCGGCGACGAGGATGGGGCCGCCGTCGCCCTTCTTCAGCTTGGTGACAGCGGCCGGTATGTCGCCGGACAGCGGGGTGGCGTTCCAGCCGAGCGAGCTCAGGGTCGTCGTGGCGACGTGCTTGGGCATCCCGTTCATCTTGTCGGCGAACTCGCCGTCGCGCTCCGGCCACGCGGACGAGAAGCCTTCGTAGGTCACCCTGCCCAGGAGCAGCGACTCGGCCTCCCGAACCTCGTCGAGCTTGTACGCGTACAGCTCGGGGACGCCGTACTCCATCGTCCAACCCGAATGAGGGTGGGTCGGTTCCCCTCCCGGTGCCTCCATCACCCCGTCTAGCGTCACGAACTCCGAGACGATCAGCCCGCGCATGTCGTTCCTCCTGTAGTTCGGCGGTGTCGACAGTCAAGACCTTGCCCGCCTGCGCAACTCATCGCCCACCTGGCCACAGACATGCTGGCGCAGCGCAATGGCGCCGGGTCAGTGGGAGAGCCAGCCGGCGTCCATGGTGAGCGCCCGACCGGTCATCGACCACATGTCGTCCCGGCAGAGGAACGCAACCATATTGGCCACTTCCGCGGGCTCGATCAGCCGCTTCACGGCATTGCGATCGAGCAGCACCTTCTCCACCACCTCGCTCTGCGCGATGCCGTGCAGCGCGGCCTGGTCGGCGATCTGCTTCTCGACCAGAGGCGTCCGAACATAAGACGGGCAGATCGCGTTGACGCTGATGTTGGCGTCGCCATGGGCGCTGGCTTCCAGCGCGACGGTCTTGGTGAGCCCGACCAGCCCATGTTTGGCGGCGACGTACGCCGACTTGTGACTGGAGGCAACCAATCCGTGAACTGAGGAGATGTTGATAATCCGGCCCCATCCCCGCCCGTACATCCCCCCGATGAGTAGCTTCGTGAGTAGAAACGGCGCGGTCAGCATGACCGCCAGAATCAAGTCCCACTGAGCCTCGTCAAAGGACTCTATCGGGCTCACGTGCTGGACACCGGCATTGTTGACGAGGATGTCCACCTCGGACGCTTCGGAAGCTATGCGGTGGATGTGATCGCGAACTGAGAGGTCCGCTGGAAGAGCCGACGCCCCGGGCAGGGCTGCCGCCGCCGCCAGCCGCTCCCCGGGCAGATCCGCCATCAGCACCTCAGCACCCGATCGGGCGAGACAGCTGGCAACGGCGAGCCCGATCCCCGATGCGGCACCGGTGACCAGCGCACGCCGGCCGGACAGATCGACTATTTGGGGCTCCATCTCTATAGATCTCCTCCCGGAAGCTCGCTTTCCAGAAATACCTGGATCGCTTCGGCCGTCCTGGGATGAGTGATCACCCCGTAGTGATTGGCGTCAACCTCCACCACTTTCGCCTCCGGCAACGACTGCGCGAAGGCGTCCCGGTCGTCCTCTCTGACGATGAACGGGCCGCCGGGCACAAGCGGATGCGCCGCACGCACGAGCAGTACAGGCATCGACAGAGCCGGCCACAGTCGGCGCTGGTCATGGGATGTGCCGTACTCGAAGTCCTCGGTGACGGCGCGCCGGTTCGTGCGCGCCCGCACGCCGCCCTCCACCGACTCGAGCTCGTAGGCGAAGTAGCGCTCCCAAAGGGAATCCCAGGGCACGATGGTGCCCATCTGCTTGATCAGCTGCAAGTACTGGTGAAATGAGGGGTAGGTCACGCCGAGCCGCTCGATCACGGTCCGGATCAGTGCGTTCGCCGACTCTCCGGGTGCCCCGCAACCATCGATCAACACCACCCTGTCAAGTAGGTGCGGCTTCATGCTCGCCAGCTGCATGGCGACGTACGCCCCCATGGACCAGCCGACCAGGTGAAAGGAATCCGCGCCCAGCCTGTCTGCCACCTCGGCGGCGTCGGCGGCGTGCGCGGGCCACCCGTAGGAACCAGGAGGCGTCGACTCGCTCCTGCCTCGGCCACGCGGGTCGACCATGACGACTGGGAAGCCCACTTCCGCCAGGACGCCTCCGATGAAGTCGAAACTGCGCAGATTGCCGGAAAGCCCAGGCAAGCAGACGACCAGCGGTCCATCCCCACCGCAGCGAGCGCCATGCACCCGCCCAGACGACAAATGCAGGTCGAACTCTTCGAATCGCGAACGCGCATCCATGGCTGGCTTCAGCCTGACCTCCTTCCGCTCTCGGCGCCACCGATGACCCCGTCGATCGGGGCGGATCGATAGTGTGGCGCAGTGGCTGACACCGTGCATTACGAGCTGGACGGGCACGTCGCGACGATCACCTATCACCGACCGGACAAGCTCAACGTCATCGACCAGCAGATGCGCGCGGAGCTCAACACCGCGTTCGCCGCGTTCCGGGACGACGAGGACGCCTGGGTGGCGATCGTCACCGGGGCGGGTCGGGCGTTCTGCGCGGGGGCGGACATCCGGTCCCCGGGCAATCCCGCCGGCGAGTTCCCCGGCACGTTCTGGGAGAAGCCGACCGTCAACTCCTTCGAGAGCGGCTGGGAGATCTACAAGCCGGTGATCGCCGCGGTGAACGGGTACTGCCTGGGCTACGGGTTGACCCTGGTCACCTGGTGTGACTTCGTCATCGCGAGCGAGCGGGCGGTTTTCGGCTACCCGGAGGTGCGGATCGGCGTCCCCACGATCGTCGGCGCCATCCGGCTGCCGCAGCGGATCGGTTGGCAATACGCCATGGAGCTGCTGCTCACCGGCGAGCAGATCAGCGCCGAGCGGGCCAAGGAGATCGGCCTCGCCGGCTGGGTTGTGCCGCACTCGTCGCTACTGTCCGCAGCCGAGGAGTTAGCCAACCGGCTGCTCGCCGCCGCCCCACTGGCCGCCCGCGCCACCAAGGAGGTGGCCCGCCGCGCCCCTGACATGTCCGGTGTGGACGCGATCCGCTTCGGTGAGACGATGCGGCTGGTGGCTGGTGTCACCGAGGACGCCGCGGAAGGCCGGACCGCCGCCATGGAGCGCCGGCCACCGGTATGGCGTGGCCGGTGACATCATCGTCGCCCGCCCGCGCCCACCGACGTTCCCGGTAGCTAGCGGTGACGTATATCTCCTCCGCGGCTGGCAGCTTGACGAGACGATCGATGAGCGTTCGACTCCAGCGGTGTAAGTTGGCAACAGCGCCTTTGACGGTCACGGCTTTCTGCCTAGTCGGGCCCAACCTCAGATAGGCCACGGCGTCGCCGCTGGCCACATCTCATGTACGTGTATAGCCCGATGGACCCCTAGCTGGATCGACGTCGCCCGACGCTGCCTGAGCAGTCGACGCCGTTGCTGGGCGGTCGGTCGCCTCTGAAGAAGGTCATCGCATGCGCATTGGACTTCTAGCCCCGCCGTGGATTCCCGTCCCGCCGCCCGCCTATGGCGGCATCGAGCGGGTCGTCGCCCTGCAGGCTGCCGGGCTGGCCGCCGCCGGCCACGACGTGACGCTTGTGGCCGCGCCCGGCTCGGCCATTCGCGGGGTCCGGGTGGTTTCACCGCTTGAGGCCCTACCGGCCCAGATCGGGATGGCGACCGACGAGTGGCGTCACGTGCTCGGCGGCCTGGACGCGCTGGCCGACGTCGACACAGTGATCGACCACTCCGGGCCGCTCGGCGCGCTGCTGTCCGCGCAGGGTCCGGTGCCGGCGCTGCACGTCGTGCACGGGTCACTGGACGGTGAGCTGCTCGGTCTCTACAACGGGCTGGTGGCGCGCGCGCCCCAGCTGCGCCTCGTCGCGATCAGCCGTTCGCAGCGCCAGGCTGCACCGCACCTACCCTTCGCGGGTGTCTGCTACAACGCCGTCGACGTCAAGGAGGTCCCGTTCCGCGCCAGCTCGGAGGGCTACCTGGCCTTCCTGGGCCGGCTGGCGCCGGAGAAAGGACCCGCGGAGGCCATCGCGCTGGCCCGCGACGCCGGCCTGCCACTGCTGATCGCCGCGAAGTGTCGTGAACCGGCCGAGCAAGCGTATTTCCAGCGCGAAGTAGCGCCGCATCTCGGACCCGACGTCGTCTTCCTCGGCGAGCTCGACCGCGGGGCGACCTACGACTTCCTCTCCCGGGCTGCAGCCCTGCTCTTCCCGATCTCCTGGCGCGAGCCGTTCGGCATAGTGCTCCTCGAGGCCATGGCCTGCGGCACCCCGGTGCTGGCCACCAACCGGGGCGCGGTCTCGGAGATCGTGCGCGACGGCGTCACCGGGTTCGTCCGGAATACCACCGCTGAGCTTGCCTCGGTGATCGGGCGGATCGGTGAGATCGATCGAGCGGCCTGCCGCAGCCACGTCGCCGAGCATTTCTCCTCCGCGGCGCTGGTACGCAGCTATGCCAAGTTGCTCGTCCCAACGCATGATGTGCGGGTGCCGACACCAGCCGCACCGATGGTCTTCAGCGCCCCCACTCCCTTGATCCGGCCACTGCTGGCTCGGCAGGATCTACCGCGGGTACCGGCGGCATTCACGGCAGACCGAGCGGCCGGATGACGGCCGGTGAAGCGCCAGACTTCGACGGCGTGGCGCCGCAGGGGGTGCTCGCCGGACCGGGCACCATCACAGTCATCGCCGGTTTGACCTTCGCGATCTCCGACGAGCGCGGCGACCTGGGTCCGGGCCCATTCGGCTTGATCACCGATGACACCCGGCATCTGTCCCGGCTGCAGGTGCGGCTGGACTCCGAACCATTGCGGCATCTGGGATCGGGGTTGATCAGCCCGGCGGTGGCCCGGTTCCGCGGCTACGCCACGCTGAGCAACCGCCTACCGGACGCGCCGGTGGAGTGCGAGCGGCTGCGCCAGCTGTCGCCCGCCGGCATGGTGGAGACGCTGACGCTGCGCTGCTGGACGCCCGACACGGTCCGGGTCCGCCTGTCGCTGCAGCTGGATTCCGATTTCGCCGATATCTTCCAGGTTCGCCGTCTCGCGGGTGATCCCAGCGCGCAGTCGTCCGGCACAGCGGTGCATCACTCGCCCGGGCAGCTGCGCTTCGAGGCCACCGGGAGTCCGCGCACGACATCGGTTCAGCTGGATCCGCCCCCCGACGTCGTCGAGCAGAACACCGCACACTGGGTCGTGGGCTTGAGCCGGGATCAACCGTGGATCCTGCGGATCGAGGTGGGCGCGCTGCGTGGTTGCGGCAGCGAGGAACGGATCGCCGTGCAACCGCGGAACGAGACCACCGGCCGTCCGGACGTGGTGGTGCACAGCCTGCCCGAGCGTCTGGCCCGGGGTTGCCTGCGTTCGCTGACCGATCTCGACGCGCTGAGCATCCCCGACGACCGGGACGGCTCGCGGCGCCTGCTCGCCGCCGGTATCCCGTGGTTCGTAGCGTTGTTCGGCCGCGACGTTCTGATCTCCAGTTACCAAGCCCGCGCATTTCGACCGGAACTGATGCTCGACGCTCTCGCCGCGCTGGCCGCGAGGCAGGGCCAGGTCAGCGACCCAGGCAACGAGGAACAACCCGGCAAGATCCTGCACGAGGTCCGGTTCGGGGACCGCCCATGGCTGGGTGAGGGCACCGCAGGTGGGGCTCGCCCGTACTACGGCAGCGCCGACTCGACCCCGCTGTTCCTGATCATGCTGGGTGAGGCGCTGCGCTGGGGAGCTCCCCGCGAAGCCCTCACCGAGCTGCTGCCTGCCGCGCGTGCAGCGCTGCATTGGCTTCGCGGTCCCGGGGACCCCGACCGTGACGGCCTGATCGAGTACGCACCCACCGGGCCGCGGTCATTGGTCAACCAGGGCTGGAAGGACTCCGAGAACGCCGTACAGTTCGCCGACGGCCGGCTCGCCAAGCCGCCGATCGCGATCGTCGAGGTGCAGGGCTACGCCTACCGGGCGCGCCGCGAGCTCGCCGCGGTGCTGGCCCACCTGGGTCACCGCGCGGAGGCCGACGACCTGCTCGCGGAGGCGCAAGCGCTGCGGGAGCTGATCCGGCAGCGCTACTGGCGCCCGGGCGCTGACGGCGCGCCGGGCTCATTCGCGTTGGCCCTGGACCAGGACAAGGCTCAGGTCGACTCGATCACGTCGAACATGGGTCACCTGCTGTGGTGCGGCGTGCCCTTCGCGCAGGAGGCGGAGCAGGTCGCGGCGCAGCTGGCGAGCCCAGCGATGGCCAGCGGTTGGGGCCTGCGCACGCTCTCAGCGGAGATGGCGGGCTACAACCCGATCTCCTATCACGTGGGTTCGGTCTGGCCGCACGACACCGTCATCGCGTGCGAGGGCCTGCGCCGCTACGGGCTCGACGACGTGGCGATGCGCCTGGTCGGTGACCTGCTCGATGCGCTGGCGATCTTCGACGATCGACTGCCCGAACTCTTCGGTGGGCACCACCGCGAGCCGAGCGACTTCCCCGTGCCCTACCCCACTGCGTGCCGCCCGCAGGCGTGGGCGGCCGGGGTGCCGCTGGCGATCGTGGCGCTATGTCTGGGTCTGCAACCCGACGTGCCAGCCGGGACCGTGTCGCTGAATCCCGTCCTCCCCAGGGGGCTGCACCGCATCGAGGTCCACGGAATCCCGTTCCCCGGCGGCCAACTGTCCCTCGCACATGACGCCGATGGCACCAAGGTGATCGAGACACCGCACGGTCTGCGGGTCGCCGAGCGGGACTAGCCCGGTGATCAGCCTTGACATCGACCGACGCCCTCTGTCAACATCAATTCCGGTTACCGATTCGCAAACGTTTTCGTCAGAGCCACCAGAATGTTGCCGGTCGCGCCGACGGCAGCGTGGGCGGAGGTCGAGATGGTCACTGTTCACAATCATCGCGTTGTCAGCGGGAAGCCCGGGAATCCGACCCAGAGCACGCTGCGCACCCGCCGGCAATGGGTGACACCGACCTGGGAACGACTGGATACTCCCATGGAAGTCACGATGTACGCAGGTCGACGTTAGAATTAATCAGCTCGGCTGAGATGCTTCTTCGCATCCTGGGTTCTGCGGCCGGCGGCGGAGTGCCACAGTGGAACTGTGGCTGTCCCGTGTGTGCCGCCGCACGGTCAGGCTCGCGCCCGGTGACGCCACGACGCTCGTCCACCATCGCCATTGGCGATGGTGACGGAGAGTGGTTTCTGGGCAATGCTGGACCTGAGCTCGACGCCGCTCTGCGCGACTGCAGCCCCTTATGGCCCCGGCCCGATGACTCTGCGGCGCCGATACACGGCGTTTTTCTCACTGACGCCGAGCTCGACCACACCTCAGGTTTGCTGTCCCTTCGCCAGGCGAGCGAGCTGCACGTATATGGCACTGTGGCGGTCCAAACCCTGCTTTCCCAGTGCGGGCTGCTGCCGACGTTGGAAAGCTACACGGTGGTGCACTGGCACGAAGTCCGGCCAGGTGAGCGATTCGCGCTGCAATACAGCGACGGCGCGGCCTCGCCATTATGGTGTGAGCCGATTGAGGCCTCCAGCGGCCGGTTGCCCCGGTACGCCCGTGGCCGCGGTCCGACCTCCGGCGTAGTCGTCGGTTACCGGATCACCGACGAACGCACCGCGCACACCGCCGTGTTCCTACCGTCGGTAGCGGCACTTGACGCCAGCATTGTCGAGCAGCTGCGCGCAACGCAGCTGGTCCTGGTGGACGGCTCCTTCTGGACCGATGACGAGATGCACCGGCAGCGACGTGGCACGGCCGCCGCTCGATCCATGGGTCACCTACCGGTCAACGGTGCTGATGGGAGCCTGCGGCTGCTTCGCCAGCTGACCGACGCACACATCGTGTACACCCACATCAACAACACCAATCCGATGCTGTTCGAAGACGGTCCCGAACGAGCTTGCCTGACCAGCGCCGGCGCAAGTGTTGCCCACGACGGCGCCGAATACGAGCTGTAGAACAGGGGAAAGATGGCCGAAAATCATCCGGCGCTAGATCGTGGCGAGTTCGAGAGCATGCTGCGCGGCGCCGAGCGCGGCTATTGGGACAAACATCGATTTCATCAGCGAATGGACGCCGGCGAGCTCCGCCCGGATGAGCTGCGGGCGTGGGTGGCCAACCGTTGGTATTATCAGCGGAACCTGCCGCAAAAGGACGCCGCCATCGTCGCGAACTGTCCGCTGCCAGAGGTCCGCCGGCGGTGGCTGCCACGAATCGCCTACCACGACGGCACCGCGGACGGTGACGGCGGCTGCGCCCGGTGGTTGGTCTTGGCGGATGCGGTCGGATTGAGTCGCGCCGAAGTCACCGACGAGCGGCATGTGTTGCCGGGTGTGCGCTTTGCGGTCGATTCCTACGTCACTTTTGCTCGTACGCGGCCTTGGATCGAGGGCGTCGCGTCGTCACTGACGGAGCTGTTCGCACCAGCGGCGATGGCCGCGCGGACAACCGCGCTGAGGCAGCACTACCCGTGGCTTGACCATGGCGCTTTTGGATACTTTGACGCTCGGATCAACCACGCCAGGGAAGAATGCGTCGACGCGCTGGATATCGTGTTGTCGCATTGCACGTCACGGCACAGCCAGGCCGCCGCGGTCCGCGCCCTGGAGTTCAAGACCGACGTGCTATGGAGCATGCTGGACGCAATCGAGCACTCGTTACAGGTGGATAGATGACGGCACCGTTGTCGCTCACTGATCGGCCACAGCTGCGCCGAGGGGTCCGCGCCGCCACCGACCCGCTCAGCGACGAGACAGTCCTGCTGTTCCCCGAAGGTGTGCTCATCCTCAATGAGACGGCGGCCGTCGTGGTCCGGCAGTGCGACGGATGTCTCAGCGTGGCCGAAGTGGTGCAGGCGGTCGGTGAGGTGTACGACGGCGTCGCGGTCGAGGACGTCATGTCGCTGCTGCGGGATCTGATAACGCAGAATTTGCTGGTGGCTAACCGTGGATAGGCCGCTGGGATTGCTCGCGGAGCTGACCTACAAGTGCCCGCTGCACTGTCCTTACTGTTCCAATCCCCTAACTGTCCCGCAGGCAGCGGAGCTGACACTCGACGAGTGGTACCGCGTGCTGATCGAAGCCCGACAGCTCGGCGTGCTGCAACTTCACCTCACCGGAGGTGAGCCGCTGGCCAGACCCGACCTCACCCCGCTCGTCGCGCGGGCCCGCGACCTGGGTTTCTACGTCAGTCTGGTCACCAGCGGGGTGGGTCTCGACCTACAGCGGGCGCGTGAGCTGGCCAGCGCCGGGCTCGACCACGTCCAGCTGAGCATCCAAGATGCCGACCGCATCTCGGCTGACGAGGTGGCGGGCGCCCGCGTGTTCAACCGCAAGCTGGCTGCCGCTCGAGCCGTGACAGCGTTGGAGCTGCCGCTGACGGTCAACGTCGTCTTACATCGCGGCAACATCGGCCGGATCGGGCCGATCGCCGATCTCGCCGCTGAGTTGGGCGCGGACCGGCTCGAGCTCGCCCATACCCAGTACTACGGTTGGGGGCTGCTCAACCGCTCCGCGTTGCTGCCGACCCGTGATCAGGTCGCCACCGCGGAGCAGGCCGTCGCCCGCGCGCGAGCGACTCACGACGACACCCTTGAGATCCTCTATGTCGTCGCGGATTACTACGAGGCATACCCGAAGCCGTGCATGCACGGCTGGGGACGCAGACACATCGTCATCGCACCCGACGGGCGGGCGCTGCCCTGCCCGGCGGCGGCGCAGATCGCCGGGCTCGGCATCGACAACGTGCGCGAGCGTTCGCTGAGCGCCATCTGGCACCACTCCCCCACGTTCACCCGCTTTCGCGGGTACGACTGGATGCACGAGCCATGCCGCAGCTGCCCGCTCAAGGAGACTGACTTCGGCGGTTGCCGCTGCCAGGCCTTCCAGCTCACCGGTGACGCTGCCCGAGCGGATCCGGCGTGCCAGCTGTCGCCCGATCATCATCTCGTCGAAGCTGCCCTCCAGGTCGCTGGGCCACTGCATCAACCGTGGCACCCCCGCTCCAATCCGTCGGTCAGCTAAGGACCGATTGTATGTTCACGCCGTGAATGACTCGCTTTCCGACTCGGCATCGTCTGGCGAGCAGGTATCGGTGGACGGCCTCCTGAACGCGGAGCGGGCCAACACGATGCACCGCATCGCGTCGCTGACCCGTCAGTTCGACGTCATCGTCGAGTCCTCGGCGCTGACGATCAATGACGACGAGCACGATCCCGAGGGGGCGACTGTCGCATTCGAACGAGCGCAGGTCAGTGCGCTGCTCGCGGACGCGAAAAAACACCTGGTCACGGTCGATCGGGCGGTCGAACGATTTCTCGATGGCGGCTACGGCCGGTGTACGCGGTGCGGGCAGGCGATCGCCCCGGAGCGGCTGGCGGCGCTTCCTGCGGTCGAGATCTGCATCGGCTGCACTAGCCCTGTCCAACGATGATCGCGGCACCCGCGTGGCGGTGCGGGCCGGGTCAGGGCCGGGCGTAGAAGGCGTACCAGTCCCGGCTGGACGGGCTGAAGTAGTGCTCGGCCGCCACCCTCTCGCCGGGGAAGAGCCGGAAGGCCTCCGGCGGGCCACTGAGCATGGGGTGGAAGTAGGCGCCGCTGACCCAGTTCGGGTTGATGTCCAACTCCATACCGCGCACCACACCGCTGGCCTGCAGGATCTGTCCGAGGGTGCACACCGAAAGGGCGGGTCCGCCGACATAGACCTCCCCACCAGTGGCTGTGACGCCGAAGCCCGAGCGGTGAATGAACGCAACCTGCCCCACTGTGCTACCCCACTGGGCGGTGCCGCCGCTGCTGCAGCTCGGATTGACCTGCCCGTCGTCGACCAGCGGGACGAGGTTCTGCCGGACGCTGGCCACGTCCGGGGCCATCCGGACCTCGCGGTTCCAGGCGCCGACGGTGGCCGTGCCATCAGTGCGCAGCACCAGGCTGGCCGCGCCGTCCACCAGTGGCCGCGCGGTGCGACCGTCGCTGAAATAGCCGCCGTGGCTGGCGCCGTTGAGGCGGAACCCACCGTTGAACACGGCGACCACGGTGCGCCCCTCCGCGGGAGTCAGCGCCGTCGCGGCTGGCCAGCTTCCACCGGGATCCAGGAAGCCCGGATGTAGTTGCCCACGTACCAGGGTGGGATCCAGCCACAACACCCCTACCAGGAAGGACGTGTGCTCGCGGTCCGGACGCAGGTGGGCGACCCGGACAGCGGGCTGGCCGTGCACCGTCGTCAGGGTCTCCCACTGACCTTCACCGGGCAACGGCGCGATACCCGCCGGTGGGCGCAGCGGTGGCGGGGCGGGTGAATGAGCCGCTCCGGCCCTGGCGTGCGGATCAGTTGGGGCTGCCGGCACCGCTGCGGCCCGCGGGATCCCCTCCACCGGCACGCCGCCGGTCGGCGGCCGGTTGCGCTCGTACCGCTGTTTCTCCAACCAGGTGATCAGCCCGTCGAAGCCGTGGTCACGGCCCCACTCAGCCAGCCGGGCCGCCACGCTGTCGGTACCGGGCGCTCGCAACGCGCCCGCCACCGAAACGCCCACCACGGATCCGAAGAGCACCATCGCGGCAAGAATGATGAGCAACAACCGCCGCCACCACCGACGACGGGGGGTGCCCGGCGCCTGAGCTGAGGTCCGCGGAGACGTTGCGACCATCACCCGCCAATCAGGCGGCGCGATGGGTGGAGCGGCGGCGGGTGGGCCGCCGTGGTCCGCGCCGGGAGGCCTCGACAACGCCGCTTTGACGGCGCCGCGGCTTCGCCGGCGCGAGAACCGGGGCGGAAGCCGCAGCGCCCGCAGGTGGCATGACCAGGGGGGCCGGCGGACCGGTAAGCGCGGCGATCTGCTCGGCGCCCGGACGCACCCGCACCATCACCGGCTTGATGCCGGCCAACCGGGTCAGCGTCCGCACCTCCCCGACCTGATCCGGCGTGGACAGCGTGACGACAACCCCCTCGGCGCCAGCCCGGGCGGTACGCCCGGAGCGGTGCAGGTATGCCTTGCACTCAGCAGGCGGATCCACGTGCACTACCAGGCCGATCTCGTCGACGTGGATCCCCCGCGCTGCGATGTCGGTGGCCACCAGCACCCGCGCGCTGCCCTCGCTGAACGCTGCGAGATTGCGCGCCCGAGCATGCTGAGAAAGGTTCCCGTGCAGCTCCACCGCAGGAAGCCCGGCGACCGTCAGCTGCTTGGCAAGCTTCTTCGCGGCATGTTTGGTGCGGGTGAAAAGCAGGCTGCGGCGCTGGCCGGAGGCGAGCTCGCGGATCACCGATGGCTTGTCGGCGTGATCGACTGTGAACACATGGTGCGCCATTTCGGCCACCTGCGCCAACGGGGCGTCGACCGAATGCACCACCGGATTGGTCAGGTAACGGCGCACTAACACATCCACGGCGCTGTCCAGAGTCGCCGAGAACAACAGCCGCTGGGTGCCGGCCGGGGTGCGGTCGAGCAACCTGCGGACGGCAGGGAGGAAGCCCAGGTCGGCCATGTGGTCGGCCTCGTCCAGCACGGTGACCTCAACCTCGTCGAGCTGCACATGGCCTTGACCGAGCAGGTCCTCCAAGCGGCCGGGGCACGCGATGAGGACGTCGATCCCGCCGCGCAGCGCGGACACCTGCCGGCCCTGGCCGACGCCGCCGTAGACGGTGGTGATCCGCTGCCCGAGCGCGGCGGCCAGCGGGGCGAAGGTGTCGGCAACCTGGTTGGCCAGTTCGCGGGTAGGCACAAGCACCAAAGCGCGCGGGCGCCCTGCGGTGCGGCGTAGCCCGGAGCGGGCCAGCGCGGTGATCGTCGGAATCGCGAAGGCAAGCGTCTTGCCGCTGCCGGTCCGGCCACGGCCGAGCACGTCGCGGCCGGCAAGCGCGTCCGGCAGCGTCGCCGACTGGATCGGAAATGCTGTGGTAAGTCCTTGGCGGGTAAGAACGGTGAGCAGTTCCGCTCGCACGCCGAGCTCGCGGAAAGTGCATGGTCGCCCGGGGGCGGGATGGTTCGAAGGCACGCGGGGGTGATCCTCTCCTGGAGAGCTGGTGGCCGCTGATGCATGGCCACCCCGCAGTCCCACGGAGAAGCTCCTGCGCCGCGAAGGCGCTCACAGTCGACCTCGGCTGCACCGACGTCGGTGGCAGCATCGCAAGGTCATTATGCCCGATGATCGGCGCTGGAGTGCATCAGGGTCGACATACCGTGCAGAAGACCCGAGAAACCGGGTGGGAAGACAAGCCAGGTTTGCCGTCGCCCCACCGGGGGTATCAATCGAGCAACCCAGGACCGATCGACCAGCAAGGACGGTGTTTGGAGATGACGGACACCCGCCGACTTCCGAAGCCGGTCGCTAATGAATGGGACTGGCAGCTCCAGGGCTCCTGCCAGGGCCTGAACAGCAGCGTCTTTTTCCATCCGGACGGCGAACGAGGTTCAGCGCGATCTCGCCGCGCCGATCGGGCCAAGGCGATCTGCCTGCGCTGCCCGGTTCTCGAGCAGTGCCGCCGCCACGCGCTATCCGCCCGAGAGCCGTACGGCGTCTGGGGAGGCTTGACCGAAGAGGAACGCCGAGAGCTCTGGACCAGCCAGCGCACGCTAATGGTGAGCTGACGGTTGCCGGGCGCCAGCCGTGCGACCATGAGCCCCGACAACGGAGGAGCCCATGGTGCACGTGGTGGTCGTCGGCGCGGGGTTGGGCGGCCTGCGTACCGTCGAGTTCCTCCGCGCAGCGGGCTTCTCCGGCCGGATCAGTCTCGTCGGCGACGAGGCGCATGAACCCTACGACCGGCCCCCGCTGTCCAAGCAGATCCTCGCCGGCACCTGGCCTGAGGAACGGGCCGCCCTGCACCGCGGTGAGCTGGCCGATCTCGGTGTCACAGTGCACCTGGGTCGATCAGCGATCGGCCTCGACGGCGATGCAGTAGAGCTTGACGACGGCTCCCAGCTTCGCTACGACACGCTGGTGGTGGCAACCGGGGTGCGGCCTCGGCGACTACCCGGCCAGCCCGATCACCCGGAGCTACACGTACTGCGCACGCTGGAGGACTGCCGGGCGCTGCGGGGTTCGATCTCCCGAGCGCGGTCGCTGTTGGTGGTCGGGGCTGGCTTCATCGGCGCTGAGGTCGCCGCCACCGCCCGGGTGGCCGGCCTCGAGGTGACCATGCTGGAGGCGCTGCCGGTGCCGTTCGCCCGAGTGCTCGGCGAGCAGATGGGCCTGCTGTGCGCCCGGTTGCAGACCGACAATGGGGTCACGGTGCGCTGCGGGGTGCGGCTGGTCGACTTCGTCGTCGACGACGGCGGTGGGATAGCCGCCCTGCTGGCCGATGGGAGCGTCGTGGCGGCCGACTGCGGCGTCGTCGGAGTGGGCACCGTGATCGACTGCGGGTGGCTTGCCGGGCTCGGCGTATCGACCGAAGGCGGGCTGCTCTGCGACACCACCGGTCTGGTGGAGGGCACCGGCAACGTCTACGGGGTCGGTGATATCGCAGCCTGGCGACACCCCACCTACGGAGACCGGCTACGCATCGAGCACTGGACCTCTGCCACCGAGCAGGCTGCCGTCGTCGCGCAGCACGTCGCCGGTGCGGAGGTCACCCGGCTAGCTGACGCCGTGCCGTACTTCTGGTCCGACCAGTACGGGCTGACGCTGCAGCTGATCGGGCGCTGCGATCTGGCGACGTCTGTCGAGCTGCTGCACGATCCGGGCATGATCAAAGGTACCGTCGCGGGCTACTTCGCCGACGGTGCGCTCGTCGCTGTGCTGGCCTTTCACGCGCCCCGGCTGCTCAACCGCTACCGCCGGCTCGTGGCCGCAGGTGCCAGTGAGCAAGAAGTACGGTCAGCTGCAACCGAACTCGCTTCCCGATAGCCGCCGAGGCGATGAAGAGTCACCGGTAAGCGCTATGCCGGTGCCGGATCGTCTCGACGGTGACGGCGTGGTTGGCGTCAGGACTGCTGGTATGCGGCTTCGACGTCGATGGTGATGCGTAGGGTGCGACCCACGACGAAGACCCCGGCGAGCTACGATGCCCGGCGCACGCCAGCCCTGTTGGTTGCGGCATACAAGGGAGCGGTCAACTCGTGGGCTTGCATCGGGTTCCGTCAGCCGGCAGCTGAAGGTCGGTCAGGTAGCTGATCCCGGCGCGATCGACGCAGCTGTTGCCCTGCAGGAAGGCGGTGTGCTGGGTGCCCTCGTAGGTCAGCAGGCGTGCGTTGATGTCGCGGGCAAGGTTCACTCCGGCCTGGTAAGGAGTGGCCGGATCCTGGGTCGTGGAGATCACCATGACTGTCGGCAGCCCGGGGGTGTTCGGGTCGTGAGGTCCCCCGGTGGGCGGCACGGACCAGAATGCGCAGTTGTCGAGCGCTGGCGACGGTGGCCTGCCGGTATCGAGGAACGGAGCAAGCTTCCGGTATTGGGCGTCGACATCGCGGGCCACGTTCGGGTCTTTGACGGGCGGGTTGTCGACGCATTGGACGGCCTGGAAGACATCCATCTCGGTCGAGTAGGAGCCGTCTTGGCCGCGCCCGTAGTAGATGTCGGCGAGCCGCATGAGGATGTTCCCCTGGCCCTGGGTGAGTTCGACCAGACCCCGGTTCAGTGTTGGCCACAAGTCAGACAGGTACAGCGCCTGGACAGTGCCGATCGTGGCGTCGCTGTACGAAAGCTTGCGCCCGTCAGGCACGCCGATCGGTTTGTCGATAAGGGGCAGGACCAGGGCCTGGAATTTGCTCACAGCCTGGTTCTTGTCCTGGCCCAAAGCGCAGTCAGCGCGACCAGCACACCACGCCGCGAATGCATCAAAGGC
Source organism: Mycobacteriales bacterium (assembly GCA_038257875.1). Taxonomy (GTDB): domain Bacteria; phylum Actinomycetota; class Actinomycetes; order Mycobacteriales; family Pseudonocardiaceae; genus Pseudonocardia. The sequence goes on along the minus strand of JBBSQN010000003.1, from coordinate 52,940 downwards.
TTTCTGGAATCCCCGAGCCTGGTCAAGAAGCTCGGAGATCTGATCCTGCTGTGGGTCAAGAGCACCATCGAGGATCATCGCACGAACGTTCTTGGGGAACGCTTCAGCGTAGCTGGTCCCGATCCGGGTGCCATAGGAGTAACCGAGGTAGGTCAGCTTCTCATCCCCGAGAGCCGACCGCATGACGTCCATGTCGCGGACAACGTCGCGGGTACCGACGTTCTCGAGGACCTGTTTTCCGGTGTCGCTGACCGTCTCGGGCGTGCCGCCGCTGGCCAGTAACTCCTGTCCGGTGCGGGTGACGCAGCCGGCGTCGTCAGCCTTTTCCTGATTCTCCGTCTGCGCTACCCCGGCCGGCGAGCTATCGACGTTGAGGTTCATCAGGCGTTCGGCATCCCGTTCCGCGGGGGTCCGGCAGACGACCTGCGGTTTGCTGGAGCCCACGCCGCGTGGGTCGAAGCCCACGAAATCAAAACGTTGTCCCACGTCATTGTTCGTGATCTGGTCAGCGAGGCTGGCCGCGGTGCTCATGCCAGATCCGCCAGGGCCACCAGGGTTGATCACCAGCGAACCGATGCGGTGCGCGGGGTCCGACGCGGGTCGGCGAAGGAGCCCGACCTTGATCACGCGTCCCTTCGGGTTGGCATAGTCGAGAGGCACGTTGAGGTAGGCGCACTGCAGGCCCGGGTCAGCGTAGGCCTTCTTGTCGCTGGGGGTGGTGGCGAACGCGGAACACCCGCCCCAGGACAGGTTCTGCCCGTAGTACTGCTCCAACCCCGTAGGGACCGCGCCGACGGGACCGTGCTGCGCAGTAGTGCCCGTCGCAGCTGTGCATCCCAGCGCTAACGCAGCTACCGCTGCGAGCACCGGTCCGACGGACAGCGCTGGCGCACGTTTCATCCCAGCTCCTCTTATCCCGGTACTTGTCACCAGTAATGATCACCCAGTAATGATCACTGGCTGCAACTGGACCCCTGCACGGCGTGAGCTTACCCATGTCCTCGACCGAAGGCGTTCAGCAGGTTGTCCTTGATCTCCGGTCGGCCGGCGGTGACGAGGGTGAACGTCGCCTCCCGGACCAACCGCTGGGCATGCTGGCGCGCGAGGATTCCCGAACTGCCCACTGCTACTACGAGTGCGCCGGCGCAGCGGTATGCGTGCTCAGACGCCGCGGCCCGAGCCGCTGGCAACATCGCCGGGTCACCGAGCCCTGCATCGAGCCGGTCGCGGATCTCGTCTTGCACAGCCAGCAGAAGCTCCGCGAGCCGGGGTTGCCCCATCTCGCCGATCATCCGGATGCATCGCCCGGCGACGCCCATCGCGAGGCAACCGCTACGCCGCATACTCAGGTGTTGGTTGGCGAGGAAGTCGCGGTGCGAGACCTCGGCGGTGACCCTCTCAGCCGGCAGGACATAGTCTGCAAACCGGAGCCGGACGGTGTTGCTGCCTTGGGCCGCGACCATGTGCAGCTGCTCGACGGTGATGCCCGCACCGGCCTGCGCATCGACCAACCCGGTGACGATGGTGCCAGTGGGCTCCCCCGCCCGCAGCGCCGCGTCGCGGGCCGAGATCTGCAGCACGTCGACCATGCCCCAGCCGGTGACGAATGGAGCCTCGCCGCTCAGCAGCCAACCATCGTCGGTGGCCGTCGCCCACAGCCGGGGAGGCTGCGGGATCGCGCCGGCGAAGGCCACTGACCCACGCAGCTCACCGCGCAGCGCCGCGTCGAGATACTTTTCCCGCAGGTTTAGGTTCGCCGTGGCGGTGAGGCCTCGCACGACACTGGAGTGCTGGAACCAGGTGAAAGTGGTGGTGAGACATCCGCCCGCCAGCGTCTCAAGGATCGTGACGAGCGACGGGAAGTCCACCTCGATGCCGCCGTGCTCGGGGTCGCCGGCCAAGCCGTAGAAACCTTGCATAGCTAGCAAGTCGAAATGGCTACTGGGGATGACTCCTTGAGCGTCGACGTCAAGGGCCGCCGGAAACAGCACTTCCTCCGCGATCGTGTGGGCCCGCTCCACCATGCTCGGCACCCGAACAACGCTACCCCCGCCTGCGGCTTAGCATCGGTGTGTGGCAATTGACGCAGCGCGGCTGCTAGCTCATTCACACCGCCCACCTGCTGCGCTCACCCGGCGCGACGTGGCCCACCTGATGCTCGACGTGCCCTCGACGGATGCCTTGGCGGCGCTGCCGGCATTGCGCCGCGAGCTGCTCGCGGCGGGCAATCCGTTCTCGGCCGGCTTCTGGGAATCCGCCGAGTCCCTCCTGCGACGGATCGCCGAAGGCGCAGCCACGGTCGGCGAGGTACACGGCTGGCTTGAGGCGACCGGGACCGAACCGACCGCGATCACGAGGATGTATGTGTGGGATGTGGAGTCAGCACGCACCCCGCTCGGCCGCGAATTGCACGACCTGCTAGTCACGCACCTCGAGGGGTCCCTCAGCGCTGGCGACATCGACCCCGAACGGCTACTCGCGGACGATCCGGCGGCCCGGCAGGAGTACCTGAGCCTGCAGGAACGCTGGATGACCTCACCGTTGCCAGACGGCCGGGTGCCCATGCACGAGTTGCTCGACGAGCTCGACGAGGAGGATGAGGAGGATGACGACTTCCTCGCCGAGTGGGAGGCTGCCGAGCAGGCCGCTGCCGACGAGCTCCGCGACGTCCTAGCCGGCGTAGGCGAACGCCCCCGGCCGGACCCCGAGTTACGGGCAGCGTGCCGTGGCCTGCGCGCCGCGTTGCGCAGCGGGGCGCGGTCGGCAGAACTCCTCCGCGCCAGCAGTGGGGTGAATCCGGACAACCTGGACACCGACGACGGGCGGCTGTGGCTACAGTTGGCCGCGGGTGTGGTCAACCCGGTGTACGAACCATCTGACGACACCGCGACCGACGAGATCCCCGGCATCGCTCTCGATCACGAAGACTGGCTGGCAGCGGTGGCGGCGCTGGCGCGCGGCGGACCCGCGACGCGGGCATCCGCCACTGAGCTCGCGCGGTTCATCGAGGACGCCGACGACGATGACGACATCCGAGTGTTGGCCGAGTGGTTCGTCCCCGTCGTGGAGCAGTGGCGGGTCCTCGGTGCTCTCGATGAGCATGATCGGCTCACCCCGCTGGGTTGGTGGGGCTTGCCCGAGGCGCTGCTGCAGGCATGGCCGGGCAACACCCAGGGGTGAGGCGGCTCAGGTGAGGCGGCTCAATACCGCCAGCGGTGCGCGGCCACGACGTCATCCAGCGATCGGTCAGCGGCCCAGGCGGCGTCGGATCGGCGAACCGCGAGGAACGCGCCGAGCAGCTGCTCTCCGAGCATCGCGGTGAGCCTCTTGGAGCCGCTGAGCGCCTCCTCCTGCTCGGCCGGTGTCGTCGGCAACCGGCGCAGGCCACGGGCCGCACGGTCCTGCTCAGTCCACCCACCCGGATCTGCCTGGATCGGCTCGCCGGGGTCGGCGCCGTCACGCAGTCCCGCCACACCGGCGGCGATCACCGCGCCCACCGCGAGATACGGGTTGGCTGAGGCGTCAGAGACCTTGAGCTCAACGTTGGCGTGGCCGGCGCCGAGCAGCTCCGAACCGAGGACATAGCGCAGCGGCGCTTCGCGGTTCTCTACCCCCCAGAACTGGTAGGCGCTGGCGAAGTACCCGGGCCGCAGCCGGGCCAGTGAGGGCACACTCGGCGCCGTGATCGCGGCCAGGGCCCGTAGGTCCCTGAGCAATCCACCCAGCCAGCCGGCGCCGTCGGGGCTGGGGCGGTCGGGCGCAGCCTCGCCACTGGCCAGCAGGTTGCGTTCGCCGCGCCACACCGAGGTGTGCAGGTGCCAGCCGTTGCCCACACCCGCGGCGGTGAACAGTGGTGCGAAACAGGCCCGTAGACCATGTGACCTGGCCGCGGCGTGGATCGTCTGGCGGGCCAGCAGCTGCCGATCCGCGGCAGTGATCGGGTCGGATGCGACGATGCTGAGTTCCACCTGACCCGGCCCGTACTCGGCGTGCAGCTGATTGACGGGCACACCGTTGTCCGCCAGGTCGGCCAGCAGGTCAGCCACGAACTCGTCCACCGCCAGCAGGGCGTGCGGGCTGTAGGCGGGGGCCTGGTACGCCAGCCGAGGCTCCCCGCCGGTTTCGCCGAGGTCACCAGCCTGCGTCAGGACGAACTCCAGCTCGTAACCAGCTTTGATCTCCAGCCCCTCCGCGGCGGCCGCCTCGACCTGGGCTTCGAGCACCCCACGCTGGTCGTATGGCCACGGCGAGCCGTCCACCGCGATCTGCCGGCCCGGAGCCCACGCCAACGCCGGCTGCCCGGCCAATCGGGTCAGCCCACGCAGGTCCGGTACCAATCGGACGTCACCGGACGGGGTGGCCAGATCCCGATGAGCGAAGGTGATCGCGTCGTGGGTGTCGAACACCGCGAACAGCGGGCTCATCCCGACGCCGCGCGTGGCTACCTGCGGCAATGAGTCGATCGGCACTGTTCTGGAGCGCGGAATCCCGTTGTTGTCCGCCCACGCGATCGTCACCCCGACGACGCCGTTAGCCGCCAGATCCGCGGCCACCGCCCGCGCATCGATCATGCTCGTCCTCCTGCCGCGTTGCACAGCGGATCCGGCTCGTGATCAGGCTAGCGTGCGACACCCGATCCTGACTCACCCTTGCGCGCGACGGCACGGGGGTGCGCTACTAGCTCCAGACACACAATGGTCACCTCGGGAACACAGGGAGGACCGCGTTCGTCTGCAACAGTGGGACCGTGGAATCCGATGTCAGGGTTGACGGGTGGCGCCCGTGAGTACCGCAGCCGGTTTGACCGGGCCTGGTCGCACAGATCAGGCCCCGACGGAGGGAGAAGCCATGACCAGCACGCTGACCCGCCCTGAGTTGACTGCCTCCGACCGTTGCGACCGGTGCAGCGCCGCTGCCCGCGTCCGAGCAGTGCTGCCATCAGGTGGCGAGCTGCTCTTCTGCAATCACCACGCCCGCGAACACTCGTCGAAGTTGAAAGAGATCGCGGCGGACATCCAGGCCACCGAGTCCTAGCCAACCGGGATAGCTTGGTTGCATGAGCGCCCGAGACCTCGCTACGCGGAGCTGCAAAGACTGCACCCCTGGCGCTGAACGACTTGAGGACGCCCAGGCGGCCGAGCTGCACCTGCAGATCGATGCCGCCTGGGAGCGCGCGGCTGATCAAGTTATCCGCCGAGTCTTCACATTCTCGAACTTCCGAGAGCCCTTCGCCCTGGCTACCCAGATCGCCCTGCTGGCCGAGTCTCAGGGCCACCACCCCGACTTGGAGGTGAGCTGGGGCAAGCTGACCGTGACCTTCACTACGCACCACGCTGGTGGGCTGACTGAAAGCGACTTCGTCATGGCCGCCAAGATCGACGCTTTCGCGCCGACATAGCTGCTGACGAGAATCCGCTCGTCTGTGCCGTCGCTCCGGCCTACATTGTCGGCCGTGATGTCGATCAACGGGAGGCTGCAGGCGACGCTCTTGAGCAGCTGCCGCCTGCTGCTCCAACCCGTGCGCATCGATCACGCCGAGGACATGGTGGCGATACTCAGGGACCCCGATCTTTACAGCTTCATTGGCGGCGGACCGCCCAGCGTCATCGAGCTGCGCAGCCGGTACACCCGGCAGGTCGTCGGTCAATCCGAGGATGGTTCCGAATGGTGGCTGAACTGGGTGGTGCGGCGTCGCGATAACCTAGGTGCGGTTGGCTACGTTCAAGCCACAGTCACCCGCGAGCCCGGCGGATGTCAAGCCGAGGTCGCGTGGGTGATCGGCACACGGCACCAGTATCAGGGTTTTGCACAGGAAGCCGCGGCACTCATGGCCGGGTGGTTGCGACAGCACGGTGTCTCCACGATCGTTGCGCACGTTCATCCTGACCACTACGCGTCGGCAGTCGTTGCTCGAAGCATTGGATTGACTCCCACCAAGCGCATCGAGGACGGCGAGGTGCGCTGGCAGGGCTGAACGGGTCGCGCCGGGTGTCCTTGTTTTTCGGGACGCGAGTGATCCGCTCGGTGCGGCAGGTTGTGACCCTCCGAGGCCGGCAAAGCGGCTCCCCCTACCGTGACACGCCCGTATCCGGTTACCGGGAGCGCAGGTAGGCGATCCGTTTTTCGAGATCGTCGGCGGTGGCCATCGCAGTGGGAGGGCCACCGCACGCGGTGCGTACCTCTTGGTGGATCGCCCCATGTGGTCGGTCGGTTCGGTGGTGGGCCATCGCGACGAGGGTGTTGAGTTCGCGACGCAGCTCGATGAGTCGTTGACGCACTGTCGGCGGCTGGGCCTGCGCCGACGGCCCCCCAGCTGAGCGCTCGGTTGCCCGGCCCAACTGCTGTTGCTGACGCTGCCGCAGCAGGGCTCGCATCTGGTCGGGTTCCAACAGCCCGGGCAGGCCGAGGTAGTCCTGCTCGTCCTCGGTGGTGGCGAAGGCGGCCGTGCCGAAGGACGCCCCGTCGTAGATCACCTGATCCAGCTCGGCGTCGGCGCCCAGCGCGGTGAACGCCCGCTCCTGCTCGCCGGGTTCGTCGCGCAGGGCGTTGGCCTGCGCGAGTGCGGCGTCGTCCCAGCCCTCGTCGGCCCGGTGCGGCGCACCCAGCACGTGGTCGCGCTGTTTCTCGAGTTCGCTGGCCAGCCCCAACAGCACCGGCACGCTGGGCAGGAACACCGTCGCGGTCTCGCCGGGTCGCCTGCATCTGACGAACCGGCCCACGGCCTGGGCGAAATACAGTGGGGTGGCCGCCGATGTCGCGTACACGCCGACGGCGAGTCGGGGCACATCGACACCCTCGGACACCATCCGGACCGCGACCAGCCACCGCTCGTCGGAGTCGTCGAACGCCGCGATCCGGCCGGTGGCCGAGGGGTCGTCGGACAGCACCAGCACCGGCTCCCGACCGGTGATCGTTGCCAGGATCCCGGCGTAGGCCCGGGCCGTGGTGTGGTCGGTGGCTATCACCAGCCCGGCCGCGTCGGGCAACGCGCCGGCGCGTAGCTGGGTCAGCCGGGTGTCCGCGGCGCTGAGTACCGCCGGCATCCACTCTCCCGCTGGATCCAACGCGGTGCGCCAGGCACGGGCGGTGTGCTCGGCGGTGAGCGGTTCGCCCAAACGCGCCGAGTACTCCTCCCCTGCGCTGGTCCGCCAGCGGGCCTCGCCAGAGTAGGCGAGGAACATCACCGGGCGCACCACGCCGTCGGCCAGCGCCTCGGAGTACCCGTAGAAATGATCGGCAGCGGAGCGCAGCGCGCCGGCGGCATCGGGTTCATAGTTGATGAACGGGATCGGAGTGTCGTCGCTGCGAAATGGGGTTCCAGTCAGGGCAAGCCGGCGTGCCGCCGGGGTGAACGCCTCCCGCACCCCCTCACCCCAGCTTTTGGCATCTCCGCCGTGGTGGATCTCGTCGAGCACCACCAGGGTGCGGCGTCCCTCGGTGCGCACCCGATGAAGGCTGGGGTGTGCCGCGACCTGGGCATAGGTGACCGCGACACCCTGATAGTCGCGCGAGGTGCCACCTACCGAGTTGCGGAACTCGGGGTCCAGGGCGAGTCCCACCTCGGCTGCCGCTGCCGCCCATTGATGCTTCAGATGCTCGGTGGGGGTGACCACGGTCACCGCCTGCACAGTCCGGTCGGCCAGCAGCTCAGCTGCCACCCGCAGGGCGAAGGTCGTCTTACCGGCGCCCGGCGTGGCCACCGCGAGGAAATCCTGTGGCGCGGTAGCTAGGTACCGGGCCAGCGCTCGGCGCTGCCAGGCGCGCAGCGGCCGGCGCGAGGCTTCGGTAACGACGGCGGTCTCAGCGGGACGGGGCACGGCGGGTGACGCACTCCTCTGCTCGCGACGGGCGTGCTGACGCGCACCCGTGAGTGGCGATGAGAGCTATAGCTCTCATCGCCACTCACGGGTGCGCGTCAGCACGCCCGTCGCGAGCAGAGGAGTGCGTCACCCGCCGTGCCCCGTCCCGCTGAGACCGCCGTCGTTACCGAAGCCTCGCGCCGGCCGCTGCGCGCCTGGCAGCGCCGAGCGCTGGCCCGGTACCTAGCTACCGCGCCACAGGATTTCCTCGCGGTGGCCACGCCGGGCGCCGGTAAGACGACCTTCGCCCTGCGGGTGGCAGCTGAGCTGCTGGCCGACCGGACTGTGCAGGCGGTGACCGTGGTCACCCCCACCGAGCATCTGAAGCATCAATGGGCGGCAGCGGCAGCCGAGGTGGGACTCGCCCTGGACCCCGAGTTCCGCAACTCGGTAGGTGGCACCTCGCGCGACTATCAGGGTGTCGCGGTCACCTATGCCCAGGTCGCGGCACACCCCAGCCTTCATCGGGTGCGCACCGAGGGACGCCGCACCCTGGTGGTGCTCGACGAGATCCACCACGGCGGAGATGCCAAAAGCTGGGGTGAGGGGGTGCGGGAGGCGTTCACCCCGGCGGCACGCCGGCTTGCCCTGACTGGAACCCCATTTCGCAGCGACGACACTCCGATCCCGTTCATCAACTATGAACCCGATGCCGCCGGCGCGCTGCGCTCCGCTGCCGATCATTTCTACGGGTACTCCGAGGCGCTGGCCGACGGCGTGGTGCGCCCGGTGATGTTCCTCGCCTACTCTGGCGAGGCCCGCTGGCGGACCAGCGCAGGGGAGGAGTACTCGGCGCGTTTGGGCGAACCGCTCACCGCCGAGCACACCGCCCGTGCCTGGCGCACCGCGTTGGATCCAGCGGGAGAGTGGATGCCGGCGGTACTCAGCGCCGCGGACACCCGGCTGACCCAGCTACGCGCCGGCGCGTTGCCCGACGCGGCCGGGCTGGTGATAGCCACCGACCACACCACGGCCCGGGCCTACGCCGGGATCCTGGCAACGATCACCGGTCGGGAGCCGGTGCTGGTGCTGTCCGACGACCCCTCGGCCACCGGCCGGATCGCGGCGTTCGACGACTCCGACGAGCGGTGGCTGGTCGCGGTCCGGATGGTGTCCGAGGGTGTCGATGTGCCCCGACTCGCCGTCGGCGTGTACGCGACATCGGCGGCCACCCCACTGTATTTCGCCCAGGCCGTGGGCCGGTTCGTCAGATGCAGGCGACCCGGCGAGACCGCGACGGTGTTCCTGCCCAGCGTGCCGGTGCTGTTGGGGCTGGCCAGCGAACTCGAGAAACAGCGCGACCACGTGCTGGGTGCGCCGCACCGGGCCGACGAGGGCTGGGACGACGCCGCACTCGCGCAGGCCAACGCCCTGCGCGACGAACCCGGCGAGCAGGAGCGGGCGTTCACCGCGCTGGGCGCCGACGCCGAGCTGGATCAGGTGATCTACGACGGGGCGTCCTTCGGCACGGCCGCCTTCGCCACCACCGAGGACGAGCAGGACTACCTCGGCCTGCCCGGGCTGTTGGAACCCGACCAGATGCGAGCCCTGCTGCGGCAGCGTCAGCAACAGCAGTTGGGCCGGGCAACCGAGCGCTCAGCTGGGGGGCCGTCGGCGCAGGCCCAGCCGCCGACAGTGCGTCAACGACTCATCGAGCTGCGTCGCGAACTCAACACCCTCGTCGCGATGGCCCACCACCGAACCGACCGACCACATGGGGCGATCCACCAAGAGGTACGCACCGCGTGCGGTGGCCCTCCCACTGCGATGGCCACCGCCGACGATCTCGAAAAACGGATCGCCTACCTGCGCTCCCGGTAACCGGATACGGGCGTGTCACGGTAGGGGGAGCCGCTTTGCCGGCCTCGGAGGGTCACAACCTGCCGCACCGAGCGGATCACTCGCGTCCCGAAAAACAAGGACACCCGGCGCGACCCGTTCAGCCCTGCCAGCGCACCTCGCCGTCCTCGATGCGCTTGGTGGGAGTCAATCCAATGCTTCGAGCAACGACTGCCGACGCGTAGTGGTCAGGATGAACGTGCGCAACGATCGTGGAGACACCGTGCTGTCGCAACCACCCGGCCATGAGTGCCGCGGCTTCCTGTGCAAAACCCTGATACTGGTGCCGTGTGCCGATCACCCACGCGACCTCGGCTTGACATCCGCCGGGCTCGCGGGTGACTGTGGCTTGAACGTAGCCAACCGCACCTAGGTTATCGCGACGCCGCACCACCCAGTTCAGCCACCATTCGGAACCATCCTCGGATTGACCGACGACCTGCCGGGTGTACCGGCTGCGCAGCTCGATGACGCTGGGCGGTCCGCCGCCAATGAAGCTGTAAAGATCGGGGTCCCTGAGTATCGCCACCATGTCCTCGGCGTGATCGATGCGCACGGGTTGGAGCAGCAGGCGGCAGCTGCTCAAGAGCGTCGCCTGCAGCCTCCCGTTGATCGACATCACGGCCGACAATGTAGGCCGGAGCGACGGCACAGACGAGCGGATTCTCGTCAGCAGCTATGTCGGCGCGAAAGCGTCGATCTTGGCGGCCATGACGAAGTCGCTTTCAGTCAGCCCACCAGCGTGGTGCGTAGTGAAGGTCACGGTCAGCTTGCCCCAGCTCACCTCCAAGTCGGGGTGGTGGCCCTGAGACTCGGCCAGCAGGGCGATCTGGGTAGCCAGGGCGAAGGGCTCTCGGAAGTTCGAGAATGTGAAGACTCGGCGGATAACTTGATCAGCCGCGCGCTCCCAGGCGGCATCGATCTGCAGGTGCAGCTCGGCCGCCTGGGCGTCCTCAAGTCGTTCAGCGCCAGGGGTGCAGTCTTTGCAGCTCCGCGTAGCGAGGTCTCGGGCGCTCATGCAACCAAGCTATCCCGGTTGGCTAGGACTCGGTGGCCTGGATGTCCGCCGCGATCTCTTTCAACTTCGACGAGTGTTCGCGGGCGTGGTGATTGCAGAAGAGCAGCTCGCCACCTGATGGCAGCACTGCTCGGACGCGGGCAGCGGCGCTGCACCGGTCGCAACGGTCGGAGGCAGTCAACTCAGGGCGGGTCAGCGTGCTGGTCATGGCTTCTCCCTCCGTCGGGGCCTGATCTGTGCGACCAGGCCCGGTCAAACCGGCTGCGGTACTCACGGGCGCCACCCGTCAACCCTGACATCGGATTCCACGGTCCCACTGTTGCAGACGAACGCGGTCCTCCCTGTGTTCCCGAGGTGACCATTGTGTGTCTGGAGCTAGTAGCGCACCCCCGTGCCGTCGCGCGCAAGGGTGAGTCAGGATCGGGTGTCGCACGCTAGCCTGATCACGAGCCGGATCCGCTGTGCAACGCGGCAGGAGGACGAGCATGATCGATGCGCGGGCGGTGGCCGCGGATCTGGCGGCTAACGGCGTCGTCGGGGTGACGATCGCGTGGGCGGACAACAACGGGATTCCGCGCTCCAGAACAGTGCCGATCGACTCATTGCCGCAGGTAGCCACGCGCGGCGTCGGGATGAGCCCGCTGTTCGCGGTGTTCGACACCCACGACGCGATCACCTTCGCTCATCGGGATCTGGCCACCCCGTCCGGTGACGTCCGATTGGTACCGGACCTGCGTGGGCTGACCCGATTGGCCGGGCAGCCGGCGTTGGCGTGGGCTCCGGGCCGGCAGATCGCGGTGGACGGCTCGCCGTGGCCATACGACCAGCGTGGGGTGCTCGAAGCCCAGGTCGAGGCGGCCGCCGCGGAGGGGCTGGAGATCAAAGCTGGTTACGAGCTGGAGTTCGTCCTGACGCAGGCTGGTGACCTCGGCGAAACCGGCGGGGAGCCTCGGCTGGCGTACCAGGCCCCCGCCTACAGCCCGCACGCCCTGCTGGCGGTGGACGAGTTCGTGGCTGACCTGCTGGCCGACCTGGCGGACAACGGTGTGCCCGTCAATCAGCTGCACGCCGAGTACGGGCCGGGTCAGGTGGAACTCAGCATCGTCGCATCCGACCCGATCACTGCCGCGGATCGGCAGCTGCTGGCCCGCCAGACGATCCACGCCGCGGCCAGGTCACATGGTCTACGGGCCTGTTTCGCACCACTGTTCACCGCCGCGGGTGTGGGCAACGGCTGGCACCTGCACACCTCGGTGTGGCGCGGCGAACGCAACCTGCTGGCCAGTGGCGAGGCTGCGCCCGACCGCCCCAGCCCCGACGGCGCCGGCTGGCTGGGTGGATTGCTCAGGGACCTACGGGCCCTGGCCGCGATCACGGCGCCGAGTGTGCCCTCACTGGCCCGGCTGCGGCCCGGGTACTTCGCCAGCGCCTACCAGTTCTGGGGGGTAGAGAACCGCGAAGCGCCGCTGCGCTATGTCCTCGGTTCGGAGCTGCTCGGCGCCGGCCACGCCAACGTTGAGCTCAAGGTCTCTGACGCCTCAGCCAACCCGTATCTCGCGGTGGGCGCGGTGATCGCCGCCGGTGTGGCGGGACTGCGTGACGGCGCCGACCCCGGCGAGCCGATCCAGGCAGATCCGGGTGGGTGGACTGAGCAGGACCGTGCGGCCCGTGGCCTGCGCCGGTTGCCGACGACACCGGCCGAGCAGGAGGAGGCGCTCAGCGGCTCCAAGAGGCTCACCGCGATGCTCGGAGAGCAGCTGCTCGGCGCGTTCCTCGCGGTTCGCCGATCCGACGCCGCCTGGGCCGCTGACCGATCGCTGGATGACGTCGTGGCCGCGCACCGCTGGCGGTATTGAGCCGCCTCACCTGAGCCGCCTCACCCCTGGGTGTTGCCCGGCCATGCCTGCAGCAGCGCCTCGGGCAAGCCCCACCAACCCAGCGGGGTGAGCCGATCATGCTCATCGAGAGCACCGAGGACCCGCCACTGCTCCACGACGGGGACGAACCACTCGGCCAACACTCGGATGTCGTCATCGTCGTCGGCGTCCTCGATGAACCGCGCGAGCTCAGTGGCGGATGCCCGCGTCGCGGGTCCGCCGCGCGCCAGCGCCGCCACCGCTGCCAGCCAGTCTTCGTGATCGAGAGCGATGCCGGGGATCTCGTCGGTCGCGGTGTCGTCAGATGGTTCGTACACCGGGTTGACCACACCCGCGGCCAACTGTAGCCACAGCCGCCCGTCGTCGGTGTCCAGGTTGTCCGGATTCACCCCACTGCTGGCGCGGAGGAGTTCTGCCGACCGCGCCCCGCTGCGCAACGCGGCGCGCAGGCCACGGCACGCTGCCCGTAACTCGGGGTCCGGCCGGGGGCGTTCGCCTACGCCGGCTAGGACGTCGCGGAGCTCGTCGGCAGCGGCCTGCTCGGCAGCCTCCCACTCGGCGAGGAAGTCGTCATCCTCCTCATCCTCCTCGTCGAGCTCGTCGAGCAACTCGTGCATGGGCACCCGGCCGTCTGGCAACGGTGAGGTCATCCAGCGTTCCTGCAGGCTCAGGTACTCCTGCCGGGCCGCCGGATCGTCCGCGAGTAGCCGTTCGGGGTCGATGTCGCCAGCGCTGAGGGACCCCTCGAGGTGCGTGACTAGCAGGTCGTGCAATTCGCGGCCGAGCGGGGTGCGTGCTGACTCCACATCCCACACATACATCCTCGTGATCGCGGTCGGTTCGGTCCCGGTCGCCTCAAGCCAGCCGTGTACCTCGCCGACCGTGGCTGCGCCTTCGGCGATCCGTCGCAGGAGGGACTCGGCGGATTCCCAGAAGCCGGCCGAGAACGGATTGCCCGCCGCGAGCAGCTCGCGGCGCAATGCCGGCAGCGCCGCCAAGGCATCCGTCGAGGGCACGTCGAGCATCAGGTGGGCCACGTCGCGCCGGGTGAGCGCAGCAGGTGGGCGGTGTGAATGAGCTAGCAGCCGCGCTGCGTCAATTGCCACACACCGATGCTAAGCCGCAGGCGGGGGTAGCGTTGTTCGGGTGCCGAGCATGGTGGAGCGGGCCCACACGATCGCGGAGGAAGTGCTGTTTCCGGCGGCCCTTGACGTCGACGCTCAAGGAGTCATCCCCAGTAGCCATTTCGACTTGCTAGCTATGCAAGGTTTCTACGGCTTGGCCGGCGACCCCGAGCACGGCGGCATCGAGGTGGACTTCCCGTCGCTCGTCACGATCCTTGAGACGCTGGCGGGCGGATGTCTCACCACCACTTTCACCTGGTTCCAGCACTCCAGTGTCGTGCGAGGCCTCACCGCCACGGCGAACCTAAACCTGCGGGAAAAGTATCTCGACGCGGCGCTGCGCGGTGAGCTGCGTGGGTCAGTGGCCTTCGCCGGCGCGATCCCGCAGCCTCCCCGGCTGTGGGCGACGGCCACCGACGATGGTTGGCTGCTGAGCGGCGAGGCTCCATTCGTCACCGGCTGGGGCATGGTCGACGTGCTGCAGATCTCGGCCCGCGACGCGGCGCTGCGGGCGGGGGAGCCCACTGGCACCATCGTCACCGGGTTGGTCGATGCGCAGGCCGGTGCGGGCATCACCGTCGAGCAGCTGCACATGGTCGCGGCCCAAGGCAGCAACACCGTCCGGCTCCGGTTTGCAGACTATGTCCTGCCGGCTGAGAGGGTCACCGCCGAGGTCTCGCACCGCGACTTCCTCGCCAACCAACACCTGAGTATGCGGCGTAGCGGTTGCCTCGCGATGGGCGTCGCCGGGCGATGCATCCGGATGATCGGCGAGATGGGGCAACCCCGGCTCGCGGAGCTTCTGCTGGCTGTGCAAGACGAGATCCGCGACCGGCTCGATGCAGGGCTCGGTGACCCGGCGATGTTGCCAGCGGCTCGGGCCGCGGCGTCTGAGCACGCATACCGCTGCGCCGGCGCACTCGTAGTAGCAGTGGGCAGTTCGGGAATCCTCGCGCGCCAGCATGCCCAGCGGTTGGTCCGGGAGGCGACGTTCACCCTCGTCACCGCCGGCCGACCGGAGATCAAGGACAACCTGCTGAACGCCTTCGGTCGAGGACATGGGTAAGCTCACGCCGTGCAGGGGTCCAGTTGCAGCCAGTGATCATTACTGGGTGATCATTACTGGTGACAAGTACCGGGATAAGAGGAGCTGGGATGAAACGTGCGCCAGCGCTGTCCGTCGGACCGGTGCTCGCAGCGGTAGCTGCGTTAGCGCTGGGATGCACAGCTGCGACGGGCACTACTGCGCAGCACGGTCCCGTCGGCGCGGTCCCTACGGGGTTGGAGCAGTACTACGGGCAGAACCTGTCCTGGGGCGGGTGTTCCGCGTTCGCCACCACCCCCAGCGACAAGAAGGCCTACGCTGACCCGGGCCTGCAGTGCGCCTACCTCAACGTGCCTCTCGACTATGCCAACCCGAAGGGACGCGTGATCAAGGTCGGGCTCCTTCGCCGACCCGCGTCGGACCCCGCGCACCGCATCGGTTCGCTGGTGATCAACCCTGGTGGCCCTGGCGGATCTGGCATGAGCACCGCGGCCAGCCTCGCTGACCAGATCACGAACAATGACGTGGGACAACGTTTTGATTTCGTGGGCTTCGACCCACGCGGCGTGGGCTCCAGCAAACCGCAGGTCGTCTGCCGGACCCCCGCGGAACGGGATGCCGAACGCCTGATGAACCTCAACGTCGATAGCTCGCCGGCCGGGGTAGCGCAGACGGAGAATCAGGAAAAGGCTGACGACGCCGGCTGCGTCACCCGCACCGGACAGGAGTTACTGGCCAGCGGCGGCACGCCCGAGACGGTCAGCGACACCGGAAAACAGGTCCTCGAGAACGTCGGTACCCGCGACGTTGTCCGCGACATGGACGTCATGCGGTCGGCTCTCGGGGATGAGAAGCTGACCTACCTCGGTTACTCCTATGGCACCCGGATCGGGACCAGCTACGCTGAAGCGTTCCCCAAGAACGTTCGTGCGATGATCCTCGATGGTGCTCTTGACCCACAGCAGGATCAGATCTCCGAGCTTCTTGACCAGGCTCGGGGATTCCAGAAAGCCTTTGATGCATTCGCGGCGTGGTGTGCTGGTCGCGCTGACTGCGCTTTGGGCCAGGACAAGAACCAGGCTGTGAGCAAATTCCAGGCCCTGGTCCTGCCCCTTATCGACAAACCGATCGGCG
Source organism: Mycobacteriales bacterium (assembly GCA_038257875.1). Lineage (GTDB taxonomy): Bacteria > Actinomycetota > Actinomycetes > Mycobacteriales > Pseudonocardiaceae > Pseudonocardia. Next base: position 37,044 of record JBBSQN010000003.1, on the reverse strand, counting down.
TGCCTGACGGGCGCAAGCTTTCGTACAGCGACGCCACGATCGGCACTGTCCAGGCGCTGTACCTGTCTGACTTGTGGCCAACACTGAACCGGGGTCTGGTCGAACTCACCCAGGGCCAGGGGAACATCCTCATGCGGCTCGCCGACATCTACTACGGGCGCGGCCAAGACGGCTCCTACTCGACCGAGATGGATGTCTTCCAGGCCGTCCAATGCGTCGACAACCCGCCCGTCAAAGACCCGAACGTGGCCCGCGATGTCGACGCCCAATACCGGAAGCTTGCTCCGTTCCTCGATACCGGCAGGCCACCGTCGCCAGCGCTCGACAACTGCGCATTCTGGTCCGTGCCGCCCACCGGGGGACCTCACGACCCGAACACCCCCGGGCTGCCGACAGTCATGGTGATCTCCACGACCCAGGATCCGGCCACTCCTTACCAGGCCGGAGTGAACCTTGCCCGCGACATCAACGCACGCCTGCTGACCTACGAGGGCACCCAGCACACCGCCTTCCTGCAGGGCAACAGCTGCGTCGATCGCGCCGGGATCAGCTACCTGACCGACCTTCAGCTGCCGGCTGACGGAACCCGATGCAAGCCCACGAGTTGACCGCTCCCTTGTATGCCGCAACCAACAGGGCTGGCGTGCGCCGGGCATCGTAGCTCGCCGGGGTCTTCGTCGTGGGTCGCACCCTACGCATCACCATCGACGTCGAAGCCGCATACCAGCAGTCCTGACGCCAACCACGCCGTCACCGTCGAGACGATCCGGCACCGGCATAGCGCTTACCGGTGACTCTTCATCGCCTCGGCGGCTATCGGGAAGCGAGTTCGGTTGCAGCTGACCGTACTTCTTGCTCACTGGCACCTGCGGCCACGAGCCGGCGGTAGCGGTTGAGCAGCCGGGGCGCGTGAAAGGCCAGCACAGCGACGAGCGCACCGTCGGCGAAGTAGCCCGCGACGGTACCTTTGATCATGCCCGGATCGTGCAGCAGCTCGACAGACGTCGCCAGATCGCAGCGCCCGATCAGCTGCAGCGTCAGCCCGTACTGGTCGGACCAGAAGTACGGCACGGCGTCAGCTAGCCGGGTGACCTCCGCACCGGCGACGTGCTGCGCGACGACGGCAGCCTGCTCGGTGGCAGAGGTCCAGTGCTCGATGCGTAGCCGGTCTCCGTAGGTGGGGTGTCGCCAGGCTGCGATATCACCGACCCCGTAGACGTTGCCGGTGCCCTCCACCAGACCGGTGGTGTCGCAGAGCAGCCCGCCTTCGGTCGATACGCCGAGCCCGGCAAGCCACCCGCAGTCGATCACGGTGCCCACTCCGACGACGCCGCAGTCGGCCGCCACGACGCTCCCATCGGCCAGCAGGGCGGCTATCCCACCGCCGTCGTCGACGACGAAGTCGACCAGCCGCACCCCGCAGCGCACCGTGACCCCATTGTCGGTCTGCAACCGGGCGCACAGCAGGCCCATCTGCTCGCCGAGCACTCGGGCGAACGGCACCGGCAGCGCCTCCAGCATGGTCACCTCGAGGCCGGCCACCCGGGCGGTGGCGGCGACCTCAGCGCCGATGAAGCCAGCCCCGACCACCAACAGCGACCGCGCTCGGGAGATCGAACCCCGCAGCGCCCGGCAGTCCTCCAGCGTGCGCAGTACGTGTAGCTCCGGGTGATCGGGCTGGCCGGGTAGTCGCCGAGGCCGCACCCCGGTTGCCACCACCAGCGTGTCGTAGCGAAGCTGGGAGCCGTCGTCAAGCTCTACTGCATCGCCGTCGAGGCCGATCGCTGATCGACCCAGGTGCACTGTGACACCGAGATCGGCCAGCTCACCGCGGTGCAGGGCGGCCCGTTCCTCAGGCCAGGTGCCGGCGAGGATCTGCTTGGACAGCGGGGGCCGGTCGTAGGGTTCATGCGCCTCGTCGCCGACGAGACTGATCCGGCCGGAGAAGCCCGCTGCGCGGAGGAACTCGACGGTACGCAGGCCGCCCAACCCCGCGCCGACGACCACCACGTGCACCATGGGCTCCTCCGTTGTCGGGGCTCATGGTCGCACGGCTGGCGCCCGGCAACCGTCAGCTCACCATTAGCGTGCGCTGGCTGGTCCAGAGCTCTCGGCGTTCCTCTTCGGTCAAGCCTCCCCAGACGCCGTACGGCTCTCGGGCGGATAGCGCGTGGCGGCGGCACTGCTCGAGAACCGGGCAGCGCAGGCAGATCGCCTTGGCCCGATCGGCGCGGCGAGATCGCGCTGAACCTCGTTCGCCGTCCGGATGGAAAAAGACGCTGCTGTTCAGGCCCTGGCAGGAGCCCTGGAGCTGCCAGTCCCATTCATTAGCGACCGGCTTCGGAAGTCGGCGGGTGTCCGTCATCTCCAAACACCGTCCTTGCTGGTCGATCGGTCCTGGGTTGCTCGATTGATACCCCCGGTGGGGCGACGGCAAACCTGGCTTGTCTTCCCACCCGGTTTCTCGGGTCTTCTGCACGGTATGTCGACCCTGATGCACTCCAGCGCCGATCATCGGGCATAATGACCTTGCGATGCTGCCACCGACGTCGGTGCAGCCGAGGTCGACTGTGAGCGCCTTCGCGGCGCAGGAGCTTCTCCGTGGGACTGCGGGGTGGCCATGCATCAGCGGCCACCAGCTCTCCAGGAGAGGATCACCCCCGCGTGCCTTCGAACCATCCCGCCCCCGGGCGACCATGCACTTTCCGCGAGCTCGGCGTGCGAGCGGAACTGCTCACCGTTCTTACCCGCCAAGGACTTACCACAGCATTTCCGATCCAGTCGGCGACGCTGCCGGACGCGCTTGCCGGCCGCGACGTGCTCGGCCGTGGCCGGACCGGCAGCGGCAAGACGCTTGCCTTCGCGATTCCGACGATCACCGCGCTGGCCCGCTCCGGGCTACGCCGCACCGCAGGGCGCCCGCGCGCTTTGGTGCTTGTGCCTACCCGCGAACTGGCCAACCAGGTTGCCGACACCTTCGCCCCGCTGGCCGCCGCGCTCGGGCAGCGGATCACCACCGTCTACGGCGGCGTCGGCCAGGGCCGGCAGGTGTCCGCGCTGCGCGGCGGGATCGACGTCCTCATCGCGTGCCCCGGCCGCTTGGAGGACCTGCTCGGTCAAGGCCATGTGCAGCTCGACGAGGTTGAGGTCACCGTGCTGGACGAGGCCGACCACATGGCCGACCTGGGCTTCCTCCCTGCCGTCCGCAGGTTGCTCGACCGCACCCCGGCCGGCACCCAGCGGCTGTTGTTCTCGGCGACTCTGGACAGCGCCGTGGATGTGTTAGTGCGCCGTTACCTGACCAATCCGGTGGTGCATTCGGTCGACGCCCCGTTGGCGCAGGTGGCCGAAATGGCGCACCATGTGTTCACAGTCGATCACGCCGACAAGCCATCGGTGATCCGCGAGCTCGCCTCCGGCCAGCGCCGCAGCCTGCTTTTCACCCGCACCAAACATGCCGCGAAGAAGCTTGCCAAGCAGCTGACGGTCGCCGGGCTTCCTGCGGTGGAGCTGCACGGGAACCTTTCTCAGCATGCTCGGGCGCGCAATCTCGCAGCGTTCAGCGAGGGCAGCGCGCGGGTGCTGGTGGCCACCGACATCGCAGCGCGGGGGATCCACGTCGACGAGATCGGCCTGGTAGTGCACGTGGATCCGCCTGCTGAGTGCAAGGCATACCTGCACCGCTCCGGGCGTACCGCCCGGGCTGGCGCCGAGGGGGTTGTCGTCACGCTGTCCACGCCGGATCAGGTCGGGGAGGTGCGGACGCTGACCCGGTTGGCCGGCATCAAGCCGGTGATGGTGCGGGTGCGTCCGGGCGCCGAGCAGATCGCCGCGCTTACCGGTCCGCCGGCCCCCCTGGTCATGCCACCTGCGGGCGCTGCGGCTTCCGCCCCGGTTCTCGCGCCGGCGAAGCCGCGGCGCCGTCAAAGCGGCGTTGTCGAGGCCTCCCGGCGCGGACCACGGCGGCCCACCCGCCGCCGCTCCACCCATCGCGCCGCCTGATTGGCGGGTGATGGTCGCAACGTCTCCGCGGACCTCAGCTCAGGCGCCGGGCACCCCCCGTCGTCGGTGGTGGCGGCGGTTGTTGCTCATCATTCTTGCCGCGATGGTGCTCTTCGGATCCGTGGTGGGCGTTTCGGTGGCGGGCGCGTTGCGAGCGCCCGGTACCGACAGCGTGGCGGCCCGGCTGGCTGAGTGGGGCCGTGACCACGGCTTCGACGGGCTGATCACCTGGTTGGAGAAACAGCGGTACGAGCGCAACCGGCCGCCGACCGGCGGCGTGCCGGTGGAGGGGATCCCGCGGGCCGCAGCGGTGCCGGCAGCCCCAACTGATCCGCACGCCAGGGCCGGAGCGGCTCATTCACCCGCCCCGCCACCGCTGCGCCCACCGGCGGGTATCGCGCCGTTGCCCGGTGAAGGTCAGTGGGAGACCCTGACGACGGTGCACGGCCAGCCCGCTGTCCGGGTCGCCCACCTGCGTCCGGACCGCGAGCACACGTCCTTCCTGGTAGGGGTGTTGTGGCTGGATCCCACCCTGGTACGTGGGCAACTACATCCGGGCTTCCTGGATCCCGGTGGAAGCTGGCCAGCCGCGACGGCGCTGACTCCCGCGGAGGGGCGCACCGTGGTCGCCGTGTTCAACGGTGGGTTCCGCCTCAACGGCGCCAGCCACGGCGGCTATTTCAGCGACGGTCGCACCGCGCGGCCACTGGTGGACGGCGCGGCCAGCCTGGTGCTGCGCACTGATGGCACGGCCACCGTCGGCGCCTGGAACCGCGAGGTCCGGATGGCCCCGGACGTGGCCAGCGTCCGGCAGAACCTCGTCCCGCTGGTCGACGACGGGCAGGTCAATCCGAGCTGCAGCAGCGGCGGCACCGCCCAGTGGGGTAGCACAGTGGGGCAGGTTGCGTTCATTCACCGCTCGGGCTTCGGCGTCACAGCCACTGGTGGGGAGGTCTATGTCGGCGGACCCGCCCTTTCGGTGTGCACCCTCGGACAGATCCTGCAGGCCAGCGGTGTGGTGCGCGGTATGGAGTTGGACATCAACCCGAACTGGGTCAGCGGCGCCTACTTCCACCCCATGCTCAGTGGCCCGCCGGAGGCCTTCCGGCTCTTCCCCGGCGAGAGGGTGGCGGCCGAGCACTACTTCAGCCCGTCCAGCCGGGACTGGTACGCCTTCTACGCCCGGCCCTGACCCGGCCCGCACCGCCACGCGGGTGCCGCGATCATCGTTGGACAGGGCTAGTGCAGCCGATGCAGATCTCGACCGCAGGAAGCGCCGCCAGCCGCTCCGGGGCGATCGCCTGCCCGCACCGCGTACACCGGCCGTAGCCGCCATCGAGAAATCGTTCGACCGCCCGATCGACCGTGACCAGGTGTTTTTTCGCGTCCGCGAGCAGCGCACTGACCTGCGCTCGTTCGAATGCGACAGTCGCCCCCTCGGGATCGTGCTCGTCGTCATTGATCGTCAGCGCCGAGGACTCGACGATGACGTCGAACTGACGGGTCAGCGACGCGATGCGGTGCATCGTGTTGGCCCGCTCCGCGTTCAGGAGGCCGTCCACCGATACCTGCTCGCCAGACGATGCCGAGTCGGAAAGCGAGTCATTCACGGCGTGAACATACAATCGGTCCTTAGCTGACCGACGGATTGGAGCGGGGGTGCCACGGTTGATGCAGTGGCCCAGCGACCTGGAGGGCAGCTTCGACGAGATGATGATCGGGCGACAGCTGGCACGCCGGATCCGCTCGGGCAGCGTCACCGGTGAGCTGGAAGGCCTGGCAGCGGCAACCGCCGAAGTCAGTCTCCTTGAGCGGGCAGCTGCGGCATGGCTCGTGCATCCAGTCGTACCCGCGAAAGCGGGTGAACGTGGGGGAGTGGTGCCAGATGGCGCTCAGCGAACGCTCGCGCACGTTGTCGATGCCGAGCCCGGCGATCTGCGCCGCCGCCGGGCAGGGCAGCGCCCGCCCGTCGGGTGCGATGACGATGTGTCTGCGTCCCCAGCCGTGCATGCACGGCTTCGGGTATGCCTCGTAGTAATCCGCGACGACATAGAGGATCTCAAGGGTGTCGTCGTGAGTCGCTCGCGCGCGGGCGACGGCCTGCTCCGCGGTGGCGACCTGATCACGGGTCGGCAGCAACGCGGAGCGGTTGAGCAGCCCCCAACCGTAGTACTGGGTATGGGCGAGCTCGAGCCGGTCCGCGCCCAACTCAGCGGCGAGATCGGCGATCGGCCCGATCCGGCCGATGTTGCCGCGATGTAAGACGACGTTGACCGTCAGCGGCAGCTCCAACGCTGTCACGGCTCGAGCGGCAGCCAGCTTGCGGTTGAACACGCGGGCGCCCGCCACCTCGTCAGCCGAGATGCGGTCGGCATCTTGGATGCTCAGCTGGACGTGGTCGAGCCCGGCGCTGGCCAGCTCACGCGCCCGCTGTAGGTCGAGACCCACCCCGCTGGTGACCAGACTGACGTAGAAACCCAGGTCGCGGGCCCGCGCGACGAGCGGGGTGAGGTCGGGTCTGGCCAGCGGCTCACCTCCGGTGAGGTGAAGTTGCAGCACGCCGAGCTGTCGGGCTTCGATCAGCACGCGGTACCACTCGTCGAGTGTCAGCTCCGCTGCCTGCGGGACAGTTAGGGGATTGGAACAGTAAGGACAGTGCAGCGGGCACTTGTAGGTCAGCTCCGCGAGCAATCCCAGCGGCCTATCCACGGTTAGCCACCAGCAAATTCTGCGTTATCAGATCCCGCAGCAGCGACATGACGTCCTCGACCGCGACGCCGTCGTACACCTCACCGACCGCCTGCACCACTTCGGCCACGCTGAGACATCCGTCGCACTGCCGGACCACGACGGCCGCCGTCTCATTGAGGATGAGCACACCTTCGGGGAACAGCAGGACTGTCTCGTCGCTGAGCGGGTCGGTGGCGGCGCGGACCCCTCGGCGCAGCTGTGGCCGATCAGTGAGCGACAACGGTGCCGTCATCTATCCACCTGTAACGAGTGCTCGATTGCGTCCAGCATGCTCCATAGCACGTCGGTCTTGAACTCCAGGGCGCGGACCGCGGCGGCCTGGCTGTGCCGTGACGTGCAATGCGACAACACGATATCCAGCGCGTCGACGCATTCTTCCCTGGCGTGGTTGATCCGAGCGTCAAAGTATCCAAAAGCGCCATGGTCAAGCCACGGGTAGTGCTGCCTCAGCGCGGTTGTCCGCGCGGCCATCGCCGCTGGTGCGAACAGCTCCGTCAGTGACGACGCGACGCCCTCGATCCAAGGCCGCGTACGAGCAAAAGTGACGTAGGAATCGACCGCAAAGCGCACACCCGGCAACACATGCCGCTCGTCGGTGACTTCGGCGCGACTCAATCCGACCGCATCCGCCAAGACCAACCACCGGGCGCAGCCGCCGTCACCGTCCGCGGTGCCGTCGTGGTAGGCGATTCGTGGCAGCCACCGCCGGCGGACCTCTGGCAGCGGACAGTTCGCGACGATGGCGGCGTCCTTTTGCGGCAGGTTCCGCTGATAATACCAACGGTTGGCCACCCACGCCCGCAGCTCATCCGGGCGGAGCTCGCCGGCGTCCATTCGCTGATGAAATCGATGTTTGTCCCAATAGCCGCGCTCGGCGCCGCGCAGCATGCTCTCGAACTCGCCACGATCTAGCGCCGGATGATTTTCGGCCATCTTTCCCCTGTTCTACAGCTCGTATTCGGCGCCGTCGTGGGCAACACTTGCGCCGGCGCTGGTCAGGCAAGCTCGTTCGGGACCGTCTTCGAACAGCATCGGATTGGTGTTGTTGATGTGGGTGTACACGATGTGTGCGTCGGTCAGCTGGCGAAGCAGCCGCAGGCTCCCATCAGCACCGTTGACCGGTAGGTGACCCATGGATCGAGCGGCGGCCGTGCCACGTCGCTGCCGGTGCATCTCGTCATCGGTCCAGAAGGAGCCGTCCACCAGGACCAGCTGCGTTGCGCGCAGCTGCTCGACAATGCTGGCGTCAAGTGCCGCTACCGACGGTAGGAACACGGCGGTGTGCGCGGTGCGTTCGTCGGTGATCCGGTAACCGACGACTACGCCGGAGGTCGGACCGCGGCCACGGGCGTACCGGGGCAACCGGCCGCTGGAGGCCTCAATCGGCTCACACCATAATGGCGAGGCCGCGCCGTCGCTGTATTGCAGCGCGAATCGCTCACCTGGCCGGACTTCGTGCCAGTGCACCACCGTGTAGCTTTCCAACGTCGGCAGCAGCCCGCACTGGGAAAGCAGGGTTTGGACCGCCACAGTGCCATATACGTGCAGCTCGCTCGCCTGGCGAAGGGACAGCAAACCTGAGGTGTGGTCGAGCTCGGCGTCAGTGAGAAAAACGCCGTGTATCGGCGCCGCAGAGTCATCGGGCCGGGGCCATAAGGGGCTGCAGTCGCGCAGAGCGGCGTCGAGCTCAGGTCCAGCATTGCCCAGAAACCACTCTCCGTCACCATCGCCAATGGCGATGGTGGACGAGCGTCGTGGCGTCACCGGGCGCGAGCCTGACCGTGCGGCGGCACACACGGGACAGCCACAGTTCCACTGTGGCACTCCGCCGCCGGCCGCAGAACCCAGGATGCGAAGAAGCATCTCAGCCGAGCTGATTAATTCTAACGTCGACCTGCGTACATCGTGACTTCCATGGGAGTATCCAGTCGTTCCCAGGTCGGTGTCACCCATTGCCGGCGGGTGCGCAGCGTGCTCTGGGTCGGATTCCCGGGCTTCCCGCTGACAACGCGATGATTGTGAACAGTGACCATCTCGACCTCCGCCCACGCTGCCGTCGGCGCGACCGGCAACATTCTGGTGGCTCTGACGAAAACGTTTGCGAATCGGTAACCGGAATTGATGTTGACAGAGGGCGTCGGTCGATGTCAAGGCTGATCACCGGGCTAGTCCCGCTCGGCGACCCGCAGACCGTGCGGTGTCTCGATCACCTTGGTGCCATCGGCGTCATGTGCGAGGGACAGTTGGCCGCCGGGGAACGGGATTCCGTGGACCTCGATGCGGTGCAGCCCCCTGGGGAGGACGGGATTCAGCGACACGGTCCCGGCTGGCACGTCGGGTTGCAGACCCAGACATAGCGCCACGATCGCCAGCGGCACCCCGGCCGCCCACGCCTGCGGGCGGCACGCAGTGGGGTAGGGCACGGGGAAGTCGCTCGGCTCGCGGTGGTGCCCACCGAAGAGTTCGGGCAGTCGATCGTCGAAGATCGCCAGCGCATCGAGCAGGTCACCGACCAGGCGCATCGCCACGTCGTCGAGCCCGTAGCGGCGCAGGCCCTCGCACGCGATGACGGTGTCGTGCGGCCAGACCGAACCCACGTGATAGGAGATCGGGTTGTAGCCCGCCATCTCCGCTGAGAGCGTGCGCAGGCCCCAACCGCTGGCCATCGCTGGGCTCGCCAGCTGCGCCGCGACCTGCTCCGCCTCCTGCGCGAAGGGCACGCCGCACCACAGCAGGTGACCCATGTTCGACGTGATCGAGTCGACCTGAGCCTTGTCCTGGTCCAGGGCCAACGCGAATGAGCCCGGCGCGCCGTCAGCGCCCGGGCGCCAGTAGCGCTGCCGGATCAGCTCCCGCAGCGCTTGCGCCTCCGCGAGCAGGTCGTCGGCCTCCGCGCGGTGACCCAGGTGGGCCAGCACCGCGGCGAGCTCGCGGCGCGCCCGGTAGGCGTAGCCCTGCACCTCGACGATCGCGATCGGCGGCTTGGCGAGCCGGCCGTCGGCGAACTGTACGGCGTTCTCGGAGTCCTTCCAGCCCTGGTTGACCAATGACCGCGGCCCGGTGGGTGCGTACTCGATCAGGCCGTCACGGTCGGGGTCCCCGGGACCGCGAAGCCAATGCAGCGCTGCACGCGCGGCAGGCAGCAGCTCGGTGAGGGCTTCGCGGGGAGCTCCCCAGCGCAGCGCCTCACCCAGCATGATCAGGAACAGCGGGGTCGAGTCGGCGCTGCCGTAGTACGGGCGAGCCCCACCTGCGGTGCCCTCACCCAGCCATGGGCGGTCCCCGAACCGGACCTCGTGCAGGATCTTGCCGGGTTGTTCCTCGTTGCCTGGGTCGCTGACCTGGCCCTGCCTCGCGGCCAGCGCGGCGAGAGCGTCGAGCATCAGTTCCGGTCGAAATGCGCGGGCTTGGTAACTGGAGATCAGAACGTCGCGGCCGAACAACGCTACGAACCACGGGATACCGGCGGCGAGCAGGCGCCGCGAGCCGTCCCGGTCGTCGGGGATGCTCAGCGCGTCGAGATCGGTCAGCGAACGCAGGCAACCCCGGGCCAGACGCTCGGGCAGGCTGTGCACCACCACGTCCGGACGGCCGGTGGTCTCGTTCCGCGGTTGCACGGCGATCCGTTCCTCGCTGCCGCAACCACGCAGCGCGCCCACCTCGATCCGCAGGATCCACGGTTGATCCCGGCTCAAGCCCACGACCCAGTGTGCGGTGTTCTGCTCGACGACGTCGGGGGGCGGATCCAGCTGAACCGATGTCGTGCGCGGACTCCCGGTGGCCTCGAAGCGCAGCTGCCCGGGCGAGTGATGCACCGCTGTGCCGGACGACTGCGCGCTGGGATCACCCGCGAGACGGCGAACCTGGAAGATATCGGCGAAATCGGAATCCAGCTGCAGCGACAGGCGGACCCGGACCGTGTCGGGCGTCCAGCAGCGCAGCGTCAGCGTCTCCACCATGCCGGCGGGCGACAGCTGGCGCAGCCGCTCGCACTCCACCGGCGCGTCCGGTAGGCGGTTGCTCAGCGTGGCGTAGCCGCGGAACCGGGCCACCGCCGGGCTGATCAACCCCGATCCCAGATGCCGCAATGGTTCGGAGTCCAGCCGCACCTGCAGCCGGGACAGATGCCGGGTGTCATCGGTGATCAAGCCGAATGGGCCCGGACCCAGGTCGCCGCGCTCGTCGGAGATCGCGAAGGTCAAACCGGCGATGACTGTGATGGTGCCCGGTCCGGCGAGCACCCCCTGCGGCGCCACGCCGTCGAAGTCTGGCGCTTCACCGGCCGTCATCCGGCCGCTCGGTCTGCCGTGAATGCCGCCGGTACCCGCGGTAGATCCTGCCGAGCCAGCAGTGGCCGGATCAAGGGAGTGGGGGCGCTGAAGACCATCGGTGCGGCTGGTGTCGGCACCCGCACATCATGCGTTGGGACGAGCAACTTGGCATAGCTGCGTACCAGCGCCGCGGAGGAGAAATGCTCGGCGACGTGGCTGCGGCAGGCCGCTCGATCGATCTCACCGATCCGCCCGATCACCGAGGCAAGCTCAGCGGTGGTATTCCGGACGAACCCGGTGACGCCGTCGCGCACGATCTCCGAGACCGCGCCCCGGTTGGTGGCCAGCACCGGGGTGCCGCAGGCCATGGCCTCGAGGAGCACTATGCCGAACGGCTCGCGCCAGGAGATCGGGAAGAGCAGGGCTGCAGCCCGGGAGAGGAAGTCGTAGGTCGCCCCGCGGTCGAGCTCGCCGAGGAAGACGACGTCGGGTCCGAGATGCGGCGCTACTTCGCGCTGGAAATACGCTTGCTCGGCCGGTTCACGACACTTCGCGGCGATCAGCAGTGGCAGGCCGGCGTCGCGGGCCAGCGCGATGGCCTCCGCGGGTCCTTTCTCCGGCGCCAGCCGGCCCAGGAAGGCCAGGTAGCCCTCCGAGCTGGCGCGGAACGGGACCTCCTTGACGTCGACGGCGTTGTAGCAGACACCCGCGAAGGGTAGGTGCGGTGCAGCCTGGCGCTGCGAACGGCTGATCGCGACGAGGCGCAGCTGGGGCGCGCGCGCCACCAGCCCGTTGTAGAGACCGAGCAGCTCACCGTCCAGTGACCCGTGCACGACGTGCAGCGCCGGCACCGGACCCTGCGCGGACAGCAGCGCGCCGAGCGGCCCGGAGTGGTCGATCACTGTGTCGACGTCGGCCAGCGCGTCCAGGCCGCCGAGCACGTGACGCCACTCGTCGGTCGCCATCCCGATCTGGGCCGGTAGGGCCTCAAGCGGTGAAACCACCCGGACCCCGCGAATGGCCGAGCCGGGCGCGGCCACAAGCGTCACGTCGTGGCCGGCGGCGGCCAGCCCGGCAGCCTGCAGGGCGACGACCCGCTCGATGCCGCCATAGGCGGGCGGCGGGACGGGAATCCACGGCGGGGCTAGAAGTCCAATGCGCATGCGATGACCTTCTTCAGAGGCGACCGACCGCCCAGCAACGGCGTCGACTGCTCAGGCAGCGTCGGGCGACGTCGATCCAGCTAGGGGTCCATCGGGCTATACACGTACATGAGATGTGGCCAGCGGCGACGCCGTGGCCTATCTGAGGTTGGGCCCGACTAGGCAGAAAGCCGTGACCGTCAAAGGCGCTGTTGCCAACTTACACCGCTGGAGTCGAACGCTCATCGATCGTCTCGTCAAGCTGCCAGCCGCGGAGGAGATATACGTCACCGCTAGCTACCGGGAACGTCGGTGGGCGCGGGCGGGCGACGATGATGTCACCGGCCACGCCATACCGGTGGCCGGCGCTCCATGGCGGCGGTCCGGCCTTCCGCGGCGTCCTCGGTGACACCAGCCACCAGCCGCATCGTCTCACCGAAGCGGATCGCGTCCACACCGGACATGTCAGGGGCGCGGCGGGCCACCTCCTTGGTGGCGCGGGCGGCCAGTGGGGCGGCGGCGAGCAGCCGGTTGGCTAACTCCTCGGCTGCGGACAGTAGCGACGAGTGCGGCACAACCCAGCCGGCGAGGCCGATCTCCTTGGCCCGCTCGGCGCTGATCTGCTCGCCGGTGAGCAGCAGCTCCATGGCGTATTGCCAACCGATCCGCTGCGGCAGCCGGATGGCGCCGACGATCGTGGGGACGCCGATCCGCACCTCCGGGTAGCCGAAAACCGCCCGCTCGCTCGCGATGACGAAGTCACACCAGGTGACCAGGGTCAACCCGTAGCCCAGGCAGTACCCGTTCACCGCGGCGATCACCGGCTTGTAGATCTCCCAGCCGCTCTCGAAGGAGTTGACGGTCGGCTTCTCCCAGAACGTGCCGGGGAACTCGCCGGCGGGATTGCCCGGGGACCGGATGTCCGCCCCCGCGCAGAACGCCCGACCCGCCCCGGTGACGATCGCCACCCAGGCGTCCTCGTCGTCCCGGAACGCGGCGAACGCGGTGTTGAGCTCCGCGCGCATCTGCTGGTCGATGACGTTGAGCTTGTCCGGTCGGTGATAGGTGATCGTCGCGACGTGCCCGTCCAGCTCGTAATGCACGGTGTCAGCCACTGCGCCACACTATCGATCCGCCCCGATCGACGGGGTCATCGGTGGCGCCGAGAGCGGAAGGAGGTCAGGCTGAAGCCAGCCATGGATGCGCGTTCGCGATTCGAAGAGTTCGACCTGCATTTGTCGTCTGGGCGGGTGCATGGCGCTCGCTGCGGTGGGGATGGACCGCTGGTCGTCTGCTTGCCTGGGCTTTCCGGCAATCTGCGCAGTTTCGACTTCATCGGAGGCGTCCTGGCGGAAGTGGGCTTCCCAGTCGTCATGGTCGACCCGCGTGGCCGAGGCAGGAGCGAGTCGACGCCTCCTGGTTCCTACGGGTGGCCCGCGCACGCCGCCGACGCCGCCGAGGTGGCAGACAGGCTGGGCGCGGATTCCTTTCACCTGGTCGGCTGGTCCATGGGGGCGTACGTCGCCATGCAGCTGGCGAGCATGAAGCCGCACCTACTTGACAGGGTGGTGTTGATCGATGGTTGCGGGGCACCCGGAGAGTCGGCGAACGCACTGATCCGGACCGTGATCGAGCGGCTCGGCGTGACCTACCCCTCATTTCACCAGTACTTGCAGCTGATCAAGCAGATGGGCACCATCGTGCCCTGGGATTCCCTTTGGGAGCGCTACTTCGCCTACGAGCTCGAGTCGGTGGAGGGCGGCGTGCGGGCGCGCACGAACCGGCGCGCCGTCACCGAGGACTTCGAGTACGGCACATCCCATGACCAGCGCCGACTGTGGCCGGCTCTGTCGATGCCTGTACTGCTCGTGCGTGCGGCGCATCCGCTTGTGCCCGGCGGCCCGTTCATCGTCAGAGAGGACGACCGGGACGCCTTCGCGCAGTCGTTGCCGGAGGCGAAAGTGGTGGAGGTTGACGCCAATCACTACGGGGTGATCACTCATCCCAGGACGGCCGAAGCGATCCAGGTATTTCTGGAAAGCGAGCTTCCGGGAGGAGATCTATAGAGATGGAGCCCCAAATAGTCGATCTGTCCGGCCGGCGTGCGCTGGTCACCGGTGCCGCATCGGGGATCGGGCTCGCCGTTGCCAGCTGTCTCGCCCGATCGGGTGCTGAGGTGCTGATGGCGGATCTGCCCGGGGAGCGGCTGGCGGCGGCGGCAGCCCTGCCCGGGGCGTCGGCTCTTCCAGCGGACCTCTCAGTTCGCGATCACATCCACCGCATAGCTTCCGAAGCGTCCGAGGTGGACATCCTCGTCAACAATGCCGGTGTCCAGCACGTGAGCCCGATAGAGTCCTTTGACGAGGCTCAGTGGGACTTGATTCTGGCGGTCATGCTGACCGCGCCGTTTCTACTCACGAAGCTACTCATCGGGGGGATGTACGGGCGGGGATGGGGCCGGATTATCAACATCTCCTCAGTTCACGGATTGGTTGCCTCCAGTCACAAGTCGGCGTACGTCGCCGCCAAACATGGGCTGGTCGGGCTCACCAAGACCGTCGCGCTGGAAGCCAGCGCCCATGGCGACGCCAACATCAGCGTCAACGCGATCTGCCCGTCTTATGTTCGGACGCCTCTGGTCGAGAAGCAGATCGCCGACCAGGCCGCGCTGCACGGCATCGCGCAGAGCGAGGTGGTGGAGAAGGTGCTGCTCGATCGCAATGCCGTGAAGCGGCTGATCGAGCCCGCGGAAGTGGCCAATATGGTTGCGTTCCTCTGCCGGGACGACATGTGGTCGATGACCGGTCGGGCGCTCACCATGGACGCCGGCTGGCTCTCCCACTGACCCGGCGCCATTGCGCTGCGCCAGCATGTCTGTGGCCAGGTGGGCGATGAGTTGCGCAGGCGGGCAAGGTCTTGACTGTCGACACCGCCGAACTACAGGAGGAACGACATGCGCGGGCTGATCGTCTCGGAGTTCGTGACGCTAGACGGGGTGATGGAGGCACCGGGAGGGGAACCGACCCACCCTCATTCGGGTTGGACGATGGAGTACGGCGTCCCCGAGCTGTACGCGTACAAGCTCGACGAGGTTCGGGAGGCCGAGTCGCTGCTCCTGGGCAGGGTGACCTACGAAGGCTTCTCGTCCGCGTGGCCGGAGCGCGACGGCGAGTTCGCCGACAAGATGAACGGGATGCCCAAGCACGTCGCCACGACGACCCTGAGCTCGCTCGGCTGGAACGCCACCCCGCTGTCCGGCGACATACCGGCCGCTGTCACCAAGCTGAAGAAGGGCGACGGCGGCCCCATCCTCGTCGCCGGCAGCAGCACATTGGTGCACACGCTGCTCGCCGACGGCCTCGTCGACGAGCTACGGTTGATGGTGTTCCCGGTCGCGATCGGGGGCGGCCTGCGGGTGTTCCCCGAGGACCGAGGCAAGGTCGCGCTGAAGCTCACGGACCTGGTTCGCTACGACAGTGGAGTCCTGCTGCAGGTCTACCAGTCGGTATCCTCGCAGGACACCGAGGACCAGAGTTAGTGGATACTCCACCGTGCAAGATCCACAGGGCTTGGCAGCAGTGACAACTCGACTGGCCGACGGGCAAGACCTCCCGACACTGGCAGCGCTGCGCCGATGTTGGTCAGAAGGACAAGCCGGCTGCCCCCTCTACGACGACAGCTTCGAGGAACGATTCACCCACTGGTACCTGACGGAAGCCGCACGACGTGTCACCTTCCTCGCCGAAATTGATGGCACGGTCGTCGGGATGATCAACCTAGTGCAGCACCGCGTCAATCCTTCGGGGGTTGATCCGGGTGTGGCCGCGGTGGCCGATGCGACGGTCGCCCGCAACCTGGGCGTTTGCGAACGACACGCTCCTGCCCACAGGAACCCTGACCGGCACCTCCGAACAAGCCGCTCGGCCGCGCCCGCGGCCGCTACCACAACGACCCGACCACATGGCAGAACGAACCCCGAAGGACTAACGCGGTGCTGCACTGATCTTCGAACGGATGCCGAGGCCCGGACGGCCGGCCTCACGCTGGGGTTACCTCAGCAAGGTGTACGTGCTGGCTCCGCACCGAAATCGGCGTCGGTACCGCTTTGCTCAACGCGCTCGTTGCCCACGCCCACAACCGAGGATGCGCACGGATCGTGCTGTCGCCGAGCGATCGCGCTCCGTGCCCTTCTACCAGAGAGCAGAATTCGGACCGGCCACCATGCTGCTCGCGCGGGTCCTCGCCACCTGACACTCGCCGCGCAACGGCGCACCACGCCGGACACAGTAAGGGCACAGAAGCCCGGAGTCGGAGAGTAGTCAGAAGTATCCTAGGGTACGAACCAGTGATAGTTATCTACGGCGTGTTTGTCGCGACCCGGCGAAGGAGATAGCCCAATGCTTGTAGACGACGCCCAGAGGATCGCTGCCGCGATCGAGGAACGCCTCAGCGCCAGCGCCTGCCAGGGAGCCAAGGCCACGGTCAAATCCGAGCAGATGGCTCCCAAGACGGTTCCTGCCGGTGCGGGGCGGCCAACCTTCATCAACTACTTCATCCTGATCGATGACGGCACTCGGGTAGGAACCCTCACCCTGGGCCAAGCAGAGGAATTGCTCGACGATGTCGAGCCGGATTGGGACCCGGATCGGCTCTTCGAAGTGATCCGCGGCATGGATGCGCCGGTTGAGGAGACGAACTGACGACCCGCCGCGTTGGTCCGCTCCCGTCGGGTTCTCCCGAACCCAACAGCAGAGCTGTCATGCTCGCGTGGAACAGCTCTGCTGTTGAGTTCGGGAGGCTCAGAGTTCGCTGTGCTCAACCAGCGAGCGCCAGGTGTAGACGGGGCCGCCTCGGCCCCGGTGACAATCGGCGCAGCTGATGTCGATCAGCGCGCAACATGTCATGTAACAATGCTGGATCTGATTGCGATGGGTCATCGGGGGCTGGCCTGGAAGGACACCCGATTGCACCGGATATTTCTTGCGACGAGCCGAGACTTCGGTGTGGGATGATCTTTTTCACCAACTTCGTCACGCTGATCCGGCGGCAGCAAGAAGAGGCGGAAATACGCTTGGGCTCCCCGGCTCGGGTGCAGGGCAACACGGTCCTCCTGCCCATCGGGACTGAAGTGCAAGTAGGCGACCACTTAGAGTATCGTCTGTTGAGCGATGAGTTACGAATGATGGGCGTGATCGACGTTGTCCGGCCGCACATGCCCGGTGCAAATGCTACTGACGATCACATTGAAGTTACCTGCGTGTCGGGTAGACGCAAGGAGGTCCCCGAGGTCCTGGCGCCGGCCCTGCATCCCAGGATTTCCGTTGTCCTTGCGCTGGTAGCGGATGGGCGGCTGTCCGAGGCGGTCGTCGAGGCGCTACAGCTGGTCGAAGAACGGGTCCGGTCACTCACCGCAAGCGACGACTCAGGGTGCGCCCTGATGGAGTCGGCGTTCGGCGATCGAGTGCCACAACTTGACATCACCACGACAACGGGGCAGGCGGCGCAGGACGAGCGCGAGGGTTTCCGGCTGCTGTTCGCAGGGGTCATGCTTGGGCTGCGAAATCCGCACGGTACCGGCAGAGCTGCTCTTGCTGGTTTGGACGAGACCTTAGAGTGCCTGGCGGTAGCCAGCATGCTGATGCGTCGGCTGGACCGCGCCGAGGAACGGCTGGGCTGACGTCGTTATTCAATGCGTTGATCATGTCCAGGTGTCCTCGAGCGACCCGTAGCGTGGGGTCAACTGCTGGATCGGGATGTAATGCGCCGCGGCAGCCGACGCGATTCTCCATGCGTCCATGCCGGTGACCAGCAGCCCCCCGCCCGGTTCGGCGCGCACCGTTGCGCCCATGCCGGTCAGCACCTTGGTCAGCCCGCCGATGCGGGGTGAGCGCACGAACACGTCTCGCGCAAGACGCTCGGTCAGCTCGCGGGTGGAGGTCTCGGTGATCAATTCGCCGCGCCGGAGGACGAGCATCTTGTCGGCTGTCATGGCCATCTCACTCATGTGCTTGCTCGATACCAGGACCGTCCGACCCTGAGCGGCCAGTGATCGCATCAGACCGCGAATCCACCGGACACCCTCCTGGTCCAGACCGGTCATCGGCTCGTCGAATAACAGGACACCGGGGTCGCCGAGCAGCGCGCCGGCGACCCCGAGCCGCTGCCGCATGCCTGCGGAGAAATCGTCGATCCGCTTTTCGGTCACCGCCGAAAGCCCCACCTCGTCGAGTACCTCGGCCACCCGGAGCTCACCGATGCCACTACTGCGCGCCATGCACCGCAGGTGGTCCGCGGCGCGGTGGCCGCCGTGCATCGTCTCCGTGTCGAGCAGGGCGCCCACGGTATGCATCGGCCGGTCGATGGTGGCACAGCGCTGGCCGTTCACCAGCGCTGTGCCGGATGTTGGGGTGTCCAGGCCGAGGATGATGCGCATCGTGGTCGACTTTCCCGCGCCGTTCGGGCCGAGGACACCGGTCACCACGCCAGGGCGTGCGGTGAACGACAGCCGGTTCACCGCACGCTCATCGCCGTAATCCTTGGTGAGTTCTCGGACCTCGATCATGCAGGCAATGCTGACGCGTGCGGGGCGCGGGCACATCGGAGCAGGGTCCGGCATTTCGGTATCGGACCGTGCTCCGATCCGCTGATTCGGAGAATGCGGCTACGGTGGCCCATGTGACCGAACCCGCTGGGGTTGATTCCGGCGTGTTGCCGCGACGGTATCGACAGCGTCCGTGGCACCTCGTCGCGATCGACCTGCTGCTGGCGGCGTGGATCACGTTACTCACTGTCAACGCGACCCTCTACACCGCGGTCGGCCTTACCGGCGGAACGGTCCTGGTGGTGTGGCTGCTGGCACTTGCGGTCAGCGTTCCGCTTGCGGTCCGCAGGCGCAGGCCTCTCCCGGTATTCGGCGTCGTTCTCGCCTCGACGATCGTCGCCGTGTTGCTGGGCATGTCGGTTGGGGCAACCGTGCTAGCCGTCGCGGTCGCGCTCTACTCGGTCGCGCTGTCCCTGGGGCCGCGGCGCTCGGCCGTCGCGCTCGGCGCGGCGATGCTGGGTGTCACGCTGGCAGCAGTCCTCGCGGCGACCGTGCTGGATTCCCACTTCCTTCTCGTCGCACCGAACACAAAGTCGGTCAATACGGATCTGCTGTCCTCGCTGAGTTCGTCGTGGTTCACCATCGGCGCAGGCTGGACGTTCGGCTGCAGCGTCCGCGCGCGCCGCGAGTACGCCGGCCAGATCGCCGAACACCGCGAGCAGAAGGCCGTCTCCGAGGAGCGGTTGCGGATAGCCAGGGAAATGCATGACGTGGTGGCGCACAGCATGAGCGTGATCGTGATGAAGGCCGCCGTGGCCAATCACGTCTACGACAAGCGTCCCGAGGAGAGTAGGGAAGCGCTCGGCGTCATCGAGTCTGTCAGCCGAGCTGCGCTCACAGATGTCCAGCGCGTGCTCGGCTCCTTGCGGTCGGCCGGGGAGGCCCACCTGGCGCCCAGCCCCGGCCTCGACGAGCTACCGGAACTGGTTGAGAACGCCCGACTCGCCGACGTGCAGGTGGAGCTCGACCGCGGGACCATCCCGGCACTGCCGGCGGCGGTCCAGCTCGCCGCGTACCGGATCGTGCAGGAGGCGTTGACCAACGTCATCAAACATGCGGCGGCACCAGCGCGATGCACCGTCCGCATCACCGCCGAACCGGGCGAACTGCACCTGGCGGTGGTCGACGACGGCATACCGCGTCGCCCGGCCGGCGAGCCCGGGCATGGCTTGATCGGCATGCGCGAGCGAGCCGCCCTACATCACGGAACACTGATGGCGGGTCCGCAGGCCAGCGGCGGGTTCGCTGTGCATGCCCGCCTGCCCTACCAGGCCTCGGGGCCCGTATGACTGATGCACAGATCCGGGTACTGATCGCCGACGATCAAGCGCTGCTGCGGGGCAGCCTGCGGGTACTCATCGAGACCGAGCCGGACCTCGTCGTCGTCGGTGAAGCCGGTACCGGGGCGGAGGCTGTGGACCTGGTCCGGGCAGAGAATCCCGACGTGGTGCTGATGGACGTGCGCATGCCGGAAATGGACGGTATCGAGGCCACCCGCCGGATTACCGCACACGAAAACGCACCGAGAATCCTGGTGCTCACTACGTTTGATCTCGACGAATACGTGTACTCAGCGCTGCGGGCCGGCGCCAGCGGCTTTCTACTCAAGGACACACCCCCCGTTCAGTTGCTAGACGCCGTCCGAGTTGTCGCCTCCGGTGAGGCGTTGCTCGCACCCACCGTCACCCGGCGGCTGATCGCCGAGTTCGTCCGGCACCCGGAGTCGGCCCGGCGTCCGGCGGGCACGCTGGCCGGCGTCACCGACCGGGAACGGGAGGTGCTCGTCCTGATCGCGCGGGGCCTACGTAACAGTGAGATCGAACACCATCTGCACCTGAGCCGGGGGACCGTCAAGACTCACATCGGCCGGTTGCTCGCCAAGCTCGACGCCAGGGACCGAGCGCAGCTGGTGATCGTGGGATACGAGACCGGCCTGGTCGGATCCACCCCTACCTAGGCCAACAGCGCCCCGCCAGGGATGGGCGGAACTGCTGGTAGGGAGGGGTCCCGCGTTGCCTGTTGGACGCCGTGCCACCCGGTTCCCTTAAGCGAACACTAAGGCCCGCTGAAGGACGTCACTCTAACGTGTGACCCATGGGGAAGATTTCTGCTCTCGAGTCACCAACTGTTGAGAACAAGGACGAGCTCCGCCCCCTAGAACGAGGGAACGCCACCGCACGGACGGGTGACACTGAGATGAGTGCGCCGCCGGTCGATGAGGCCTGGTTGGCCGCCACATTGGCTGTGCTGGCCGACACGCATCAGGTCCCCGGTGCGCAACTTGCCATCCACCGGGATGGTGTGACCGTCTCGGTCGAGGTCGGTGAGCTGGAGCACGGCACCGGGATTCCGGTCACCCGGGAGACCGCCTTTCCCACCGGGTCGATCAGCAAGGCCTGGACCGCAACCCTGGCGATGATCCTGGTCGCGGACGGTGACCTCGAGCTCGACGCCACGCTGAACGAGCACCTGCCCGAGTTGGACGACCTGGGCGGCCAGCTCACACTGGGGCAGCTACTCAGCCACACCAGCGGTTTCGCGTCCAGTCCCGACGCACCGGAGCTGGCCACCTTGTCGATGGGGCGTTACGTGCGGGAGCACTGCCGCCGGCAGGACCTCATATTTCCGCCCGGCACCGGTTTCTCCTACTCGAGCAGGAACTACGTCCTGGTCGGCCACCTGATCGAGACGATCACGGGAATGAGCTGGTGGGAGGCCACCGAGTCGATCCTGCTGCGACCGCTGGGCATCGACGCCGCCACCGTCGTCGCAACGCTGCGGGCACCCTCCGGGCGGCCCATCGCCAGCGGGCACTCGGTCAACACGACCCTGGGTCGGACCCGGCCCGTGCAGCAGTCACTGGCACCCGCCGAGGCCCCTGCCGGGGCCCTGGCGATGAGTGCCGACGATCTGGTTGCCCTGGGACTGATGCACATCGGACCGGGAGTCCCCCAGCTGCTCCCGGCCACCTACGCCGAACGGATGCGGCGGGCCGTTCCCGGCGCCAATCCGTTCGGACTCGCTGACGGCTGGGGCGCCGGGCTGGCCGTATTCCGTGACGGGATCACCGCCTGGGTCGGTCACGACGGCAACGCGAACGGCACGTCCTGCTACCTGCGCATCGATCCGGCAGGCGGATGGGTGGTGGCGCTCACCACGAACGCCAACACCGGGTCGTCCCTGTGGGAGGAGCTGCGTACCGAACTACGCCAGGCGAACCTGCCGCTGGGAGCAGGTCGTCGGGACATGTCGATGCGAGCGCTGGTCGCAGCCCCGACGGAGTGCGCGGGTAGCTACTCCAACGGCCCAACGGAGTACCTGGTCGCCGCCGGGGATGAGGGGGTCCCGTACCTCGCGAGCGGCGACGAGCTCATCGGGCGGTTGGCCTTCTACGACGACTTGGATTTCGTGCTCCAGGACCCGACCTCGGGCCAGGGACTGCATGTCGGACGTTTCATGCGCGACCCGATCACTAAGCAGATCGACCAGTTGCTGCTCGGCGGCCGGATCGCCCAGCGATGCCGGCCTCCCGGCGTGCCGGAACCTCGACCGTCGACCGACTCGCTGAATCGAGCCTCCGCCTGAGTACCTGCCCCGGGATCCCGTCATCGCGGCACAGTGCCCAAAGGATTCGATAACACAGGGTTCGATTACACACAGTGCCCAAAGGATTCGATAAAATATGGTGGCTTACGAGCCGACGTCCGTGCCGAGCGGAAATTCCATTGTCTCTCACGGTCCGCTGAAGGTACCGTTCGTCGAACAACTCCGATACTGGGCGGGGCAACTGGACGGCGTGTCCGCCCCGGAGTTACCCACCGATCATCAGTGGCCGACCAGCGCGCGCTCAGGCATAGATGCACATGCCTTCGCCGTACCAGCGGACGTGACTGCTGGGCTGCTGGGGGTGACCGCCCAGCTCGACATCACCCTGCTCGACCTCACGGTGGCAGCCTGCCAGGTTCTCCTGTGCCGTTACTCGGGCCAGGAGGATATCGCAGCGACCATTTCCGCGCCGGAGTCGGGGCACCCCCTGGTGCTGCGATCCCGGATGAGCGACGCGACGCCGCTGCGGGAGGTCCTGTCCGCGGTGCGCGCCACGGTGAGAGCCGCCCTCACGCACTCCGAGATCCCGTTCGAGTCCCTGGCCGAGGAGCTGGACCTGGGATCGGAGCTGACGCGCGTGGCAGTGGCGTCTACGCGAGGTGCCCTGCGGTTCAGCGCGGACCTCACGGTGCGGCTGGTCGAGCGGGGTAGGGAGCTGTCGGGCGTCGTCGAGTACCGCAGCGACCTCTTCGAAGCTGCCACGATCGGGCGGCTGGCCGAGCAGCTGACCCGGGTGCTCGCCGCCCTCGCCACCACTCCCGATGCGCCGCTGGGCACGGTCGACCTCGTCGCCGAGGTGGAGCGTGCTCGGCTGCTGGAGGAGTGGAACGACACCGATCAGGAGGTCGCCGCTGTCGCGTTGCCAATGCTGTTCGAGGCTGCGGTAGCGAGAGCTCCGGGCTTGCCCGCCCTCGTGACCGAGGACGGGTCGGTCAGTTACCGCGAGCTGGACGAGCGGGCGAACCGACTGGCTCGGCTGTTGCTGGCTCGCGAGGTGGGGCCGGAAGCAGTAGTGGCTGTGATGTTGCCCCGGTCGGTCGAGATGGTGGTGGCGCAGCTGGCGGTCACTAAGGCCGGCGGAGCCTTCCTGCCGGTCGACCCGGCCTATCCGATCGAGCGGATCCGGTTCATGGTGGCCGACGCCGGCGCGGTCGTGATGCTGACCTGTGGGGTCGCCACGGTCGGAGCCGGTGTCGCGAGTCTTGTCGACGAGGCCGTACCGATGGTGGTGATGGACGAACCCGCGGTGCTCGCGGAACTGGCCGCGATGTCCGACCGTGCCCCCAGTGATGCCGATCGGCCCACACCGCTGCTGTTGGCCCATCCGGCTTACGTGATTTACACTTCGGGGTCGACTGGGCGCCCCAAGGGTGTGGTGGTGACCCATGCCGGGTTGGCGAGTTTCTCCGCGGCTGCGGTGGCGCGGTATGTGGTAGTCCCGGGTGATCGGGTGTTGCAGTTCTCCTCGCCGAGTTTCGATGCGTCGGTGTTGGAGCTGTGTATGTCGTTGCCGGTGGGGGCGGCGTTGGTGGTGCCGCCGCCGGGGCCGATGCTCGGGGAGCAGCTGGCGCGGGTGTTGGCGCAGCAGCGGGTGACTCATGCGTTGATCCCGCCGGCCGCGCTGGCCACCGTGCCGGCGGCGGCCGCGGCGGAGCTGACTCAGTTCCGGACGCTGATCGTGGGCGGCGACGTGTGCCCCCCGGAATTGGTGACGCTGTGGGCGCCGGGCCGACGGATGATCAATTCTTACGGGCCCACCGAGTCGACGGTGGTAACCACGTGGAGCGAACCGCTGTCCGCCGGGGACGGTGCACCCATCGGAACACCCATCGCCAATACCCGGGTGTACGTCCTGGACCAGGCGCTGAAGCCGGTGCCGGTCGGTGTGGCCGGCGAGCTGTACATCGCCGGAGTCGGACTGGCCCGAGGGTATCTGGGGCGGTCGGGGATGACCGCAGCGCGGTTCGTGGCGAATCCCTTCGCCGGCCGGGGCACCCGGATGTACCGCACCGGGGATCTGGTGCGCTGGGGGGCCGATGGCCAGCTGAGGTTCGTGGGCCGGGCGGACGAGCAGGTCAAGGTCCGTGGATTCCGGATCGAGCCAGGTGAGATCGAGACGGTGCTGCAGACCCACCCCGATGTGGATCGGGCCGTGGTCGTGGCCCGCCAGGACCTGCCCGGTCTGCCCCGGCTGGTGGCTTACCTGGTCGGCGCACCGGGTCGCACCCCTGTGATGGAGCAGCTTCGCGCTCTGCTGGCTCAGACGTTGCCCGCCTACCTGGTGCCCGCGGCGTTCGTGCTCCTCGGCGAATTGCCCCTGAGCGCGCACGGGAAGCTCGACCGCCGCGCCCTCCCGGCGCCCCTCACCGACCGCGACTCGTCCGCCGACTCGGTGGCCCCCCGCACCGAGACCGAGCGTGTCCTTGCCCAGATCTGGACCGACGTGCTCGGCGTGCGCACCCTCGGCGTCGAAGACGACTTCTTCGCGCTCGGCGGTGACTCGATCCTGGGTGTCCGGATGCTCTCCCGGATCCGCACGGCCCTCGGGGCGGACCTGCCGGTCCGCGCGCTGTTCGACGCGAGGACGGTCGCAAGGCTCGCGGAGATCCTGCCGGACGCTTGGCAGGCCCACCCCGCCCTGCCGATTCCCCGGGTGTCGCGCGAGCGCGCGTTGCCGCTGTCCCCTGCTCAGCAGCGGCTGTGGTTGCTCGACGACGTGTCCGCCGGGGGTACCGAGTACAACACCGGCATCGGGCTGCGACTGTCCGGCGTGCTGGACCACGCCGCGCTGCGGACGGCGCTGGCGGGGTTGGTGCGCCGCCACGAGTCGCTGCGGACGACGTTCGACACGGTCGACGGACACGGCGTCGCGCTCATCGCTCCGCGCGGGGAGATCCCGCTGGACATGGTGGACGTGTCCAGCACAGCCGCCGCGGACCGCGACGACGCGGTGGAGCAGGAGTTGGCGCAGCTCTTGAGCCGCCCGTTCGACCTGCGACGCGGTCCGATGACCCGAGCTCTGCTGGTCTGCCTCGCCGCCCGCGACCACGTGCTGGTGCTCAGCCAGCACCACATCATCACTGACGGCTGGTCGGTCGGGCTTCTGGTCGACGAGCTGGCCCAGCGCTACGCCGCCGCCGTCAGCGCGACCCCGGTCCGGTTGCCGGAGCTGGCGATCCAGTACGCCGACATCGCCGGGTGGCAGCGCGAGCAGCTGTCCGGCCCGGTTCTCCGGTCCCACCTTGATTACTGGCGGCGCCAGCTGGCCGGGTTGGAGGTGCTCGACCTGCCCACCGATCGGCCCCGGCCCCACCTCCGCACGACCGCTGGCGCGGTACATCGCCAGGACCTGCCGGCCGAGCTGGTTCGGGGCCTGACGAGCGTGGGGCAGACCCGCGGAGCCACGCTGTTCATGACCTTGACCGCCACGGTGCAGGTGCTGCTGTCGCGGTACGCCAACCAGCGCGACGTGGCCGTCGGCACCGTCACCTCCGGACGTCATCGGGCGGAGCTGGAGAACCTCGTGGGGTTCTTCGTCAACACCGTGGTGCTGCGCTCCACAGTGGAGGGTGCGCGGAAGTTCGAGGAGTTCCTGGTCGACGTCCGGGAGACGGTGCTGGATGCGTTCGCCCACGACGAGGTGCCCTTCGACCGGGTGGTCGAAGACCTTCAACCGCAGCGGGACACGAGCCGCAACCCGCTGGTACAGACGCTGGTCGTGCTCCAGAGCGAGATGGTGCGCGCGCGTGAGGCCGGCGGGTTGTGGATCGCTGAGCACGACCTGCCGCGACCGTCGGCACGGTTCGACCTGGTGCTGGAGTTCTTGCCGCGGGGCGAGTCGCTGAGCCTGACGATCGAGTACAACACCGACCTGTTCGACCCCAGCACCGTCGAGCGGATGGCCGGGCACCTGCAGCTACTGCTGACTGCCATCGCCACCGACCCCGGCCAGTCGATGGCCGAGCTCCCGCTGCTGACTGACGCCGAGCGGCACCGGGTCCTGGTGGAATGGAACGACACCGACCTGTCGGTGCCATCGGCGGTGCTGCCGGAGCTGTTCGAGGCGCAAACCACGCGAACCCCGGAGGCACCGGCGGTGCGGTGCGCGGGCACACAGCTGTCCTACGACGAATGCAACGTGCGGGCGAACCGGCTGGCCCGGCTGCTGATCGCGCGGGGGGCCGGCCCGGAGCGGTTCGTGGCCGTGGCGCTACCACGTTCAGCGGAGCTGATCGTGGCGCTACTGGCGGTGCTGAAGACAGGTTCGGCCTACCTGCCGATCGACCCGAGCTACCCGGCCGAACGCATCGCGCTCATGTTCGCCGACGCTCAACCGCCGCTGGTACTGACCACGAGCGAGGTGGCGGACCGCCTGCCTACGGTGGCGGGAGTGGACCGGTTGGTGCTGGACTCGACCGAAACCGCCAAGGCGCTGACCGGCCAGCCCGTCGACGATGTCTCCGACACCGAGCGGTTGGCGCCCCTGCGCGGCGCGAACCCCGCCTATGTGATCTACACGTCGGGTTCGACGGGTCGGCCGAAGGGGGTGGTGGTCGCACACCAGAGCGTGGTCGATCTCGCGTTGTGGGCTGCTGCGGACTTCGGTGTGTCGGGACTGTCCCGGGTCGTGGCCTCGACCTCGTTGAACTTCGACGTGTCGGTCTTCGAGATCTTCTGCCCGCTGACCGTCGGCGGCTGCATCGAGGTGGTGCGCGACGTCCTCGCGCTCGCCGAGCGCCCGAGCGAGCACGGGACTGCCAGCCTGGTCAGCGCGGTGCCCTCGGCGTTTTCCCAGCTCCTGTCCCACGGCACGGGGTTGGCCGCCCCGCAGCACGTGGTGCTGGCCGGCGAGGCACTCTCGGCGCGGGCGACGCGGGATATCCGGGCGGCGCTGCCGGACAGCCGGATCGCCAACATCTACGGCCCCACCGAGGCCACCGTGTATGTGGTCGCGTGGTACTGCGACCCGGACCAAGCGATCCCGGACCAGGCGCCGCCCATCGGCCGACCGATCACCAACACTCGCGCGTATGTGCTCGACCCCACGCTGCGTCCGGTGGCACCGGGCGTACCGGGTGAGCTCTACCTCGGCGGTCGGGGGCTGGCCAGAGGGTATCTGAACCGTCCGGGACTCACCGCGGAGCGGTTCGTGGCCGATCCCTTCGCCAGCGCGGGAACTCGCATGTACCGCACCGGCGACGTCGTGCGGTGGACCCCGACAGGCGAGCTGGACTACCTCGGCCGGGCGGACCACCAGGTGAAGGTTCGTGGGTTCCGGATCGAGCTGGGCGAGGTGGAGGCCGCCGTTGCGCGCCACGACGACGTGGCCGAAGTGGTGGTGGTCGTCCAAGCCGAGAAGTCCGGGCACAAACGCCTGGTGGCCTACCTGGTGCCGGTGCCGGGCGCGGCCATGGACCCTGCCGCGCTGCGTCGCTTCGTGAGCCGGGTGCTGCCCGACCACATGGTGCCCGCGGCGTTCGTGTCACTGGCGAAGCTTCCGCTCAACCCCAACGGGAAGCTCGACCGACGAGCCCTGCCGGCGCCGGAATGGGGCTCGGCTGAGGGCGCGGTCTACCTGGCGCCCCGCAACCCGGTCGAGCAGGTCGTCACCGAGATCTGGGCCGAGGTACTCGGGGTGCCACGGGTCGGTGTCGAGGACAACTTCTTCGCGCTCGGTGGTGACTCGATCCTGAGCATCCAGGTGGTGGCCCGCGCCGCGCGGGCCGGCCTGCGCATGCGCTCCCGGGACATCTTCCTGCACCAGACGGTCGCATCGCTGGCCCCGAACGTCACGGCGGCGGAGCTGGAACCGGTCGAGCAGGGACCGGTGACCGGGGCGGTGCCGCTGACCCCGATCCAGAGCTGGTTCTTCGATACCCGGACGGTGGCGCCAGGGCATTTTCACCAGTCGCTGAGTCTGGAGCTCGCCGAGGGCGTCGACGAGGCCGCGCTGCGCGCCGCACTGATGACGCTCCTCGAGCACCACGACGCGTTGCGGATGTGGTTCGAGCAGCTCTACGGCCGGTGGTATCAGTGCAACGCTCCGGTGGGGTCGGACGACGTGCTGCGCCGGGTCGATCTGTCCCCAATGGACGGCGGCCCAATGGACAGTGACCCAGCGGACAGCGACCCGGTGGAAGGCGACCGGCTGACCGTGATGGCCGAGGTCATCGGCGGTGTCCAGGCCGACCTCGACCTGGGCAGCGGTCCGCCGCTGGCGGCGGTGTTGTTCGAGCTGGGTAGCGGGCAGCGGCCGGTGCTGGTGCTGACGGTGCACCACCTGGTGGTCGACGGGGTGTCCTGGCGGATCCTGCTGGAGGACCTGGCCGTCGCTTACCGGGTGGCGTGTGGTGACTCCGCGGCCCGGTTGGCGGCCAAGACCACCTCGTTCCGAAAGTGGGCGTTGCGGCTGGCCGAGCACGCCGCCACCGGGGGATTCGACGACGAGCTGGGCTACTGGGGCGCGCTCGCCGAGAGCGCTGAACCGGTGCTGCCCACCGACGGTGTTGGGCCCAACACGGTGGCCTCGGTGCGCTCGGTGAGCGTGGGACTGGACGAGTCGGAGACCCGGGCGCTGTTGCAGCAGGTGCCCGAGGTCTATCGGACCCAGGTCAACGACGTGTTGCTGGCCGCGCTGGCCCGGGTTCTGGGTGCCTGGACCGGGCGCGAGCGAGTCCTCGTGGACTTGGAGGGCCACGGCCGGGAGGAGCTGTTCGAGGAGGTGGATCTGTCCCGGACGGTGGGCTGGTTCACCACCCTGTTCCCGGTGGACCTGCTCGCCGAGTCGAGCTCGGACTGGAGGACGCGACTGACCTCGGTCAAGGAACACCTTCGTGCCATCCCCGGCCGGGGCCTGGGCTACGGCGCCCTGCGTTACCTCACTGCGGCCCTCGACAACAACGTAGCCTCCAGCCTGACCTCACCCACTCCCCAGATCAGTTTCAACTACCTGGGGCACTTCGACCTGCCTGCGGGCAGCGACGATCTCTATCACACGATCCACGGGGAACTGCGGCTGGACGAGAGCCCGGATGCGCAGCGGGCCCACGCGCTAGAGGTGGTCGGCAAGGTCGAGGGAAACCGCCTGGTATTCACCTGGTTCTACTCCGAAGACCTGCACCGGCGCGCGACCGTCAGCTCCCTCGCCGACAACCTGCTCAACGCCCTTCGTGAGATCATCGCGCACTGCGCGTCCCCCGGCGCGGGGGGACGCAGCCCCTCGGACTTCCCGCTGGCCAGCCTCGATCAGGCAGGAGTGGACCGCCTGGCCGGCGATGGCCGTGGCGTCGAGGACATCTACGTGCTGACGCCCACCCAGGCCGGCATGGTCTTCCACGGGTTGTCCCAGCGCGATCAGGGCGTGTACTTCCAGCAGGCGGCCTTCGTGGTGGAGGGCGTCGCCGACCCTCGGCAGCTCGGTGCGGCCTGGCAGCACGTCGTGGACCAGACACCGGTGTTGCGCAGCAGTGTCGTCTGGGGCGGGGTGGCCGAGCCGGTGCAGGTGGTGCACCGTGAGCTGATCCTGCCGGTCAGCTACCTGGACTGGAGGCCGCTGTCTGAGGCCGGGCAACGGGAAGAACTGCAGACCTGGCTCGACCGCGACCGAGCGGCGGGCCTGGACCTGACCGCGGCCCCGCTGCTGCGGGTGATGGTTGCGCAGATCTCCGACATCGAGGTCCAGGTGGTCTGGACCTTCCACCACGTGCTGCTGGACGGGTGGAGCGTTTTCCAGGTGCTCTCCGACGTGTTCGCCTGCCATGCCGAGCTCCAGCGTCGTGGCCCGGAGGCGGCTGAGGCCGCTCACCCCCTGGTCAGTCTCCCTGTGGCCACCCGGCGTCCGTTCCGCGACTACCTTCAATGGCTGCGCTCAGTCGACCGACGCGAGCCCGAGAAGTACTGGCGCAGGGTATTGGCGGGCCTGTCCGAGCCCACCGCCCTGCCGTATGACCATCCACCCGTGCAGGCCCACCACGCCGAGTCCAGCGCGACGGTCCGGATCGCGCTGTCGAGCGAGCAGTCCAACGAGATCCGCGGAGCCGCCCGGCACCACGGGTTGACGGTGAACACGGTGGTGCAGGGGGCGTGGGCACTGTTGTTGTCGCGCTACAGCCGCCAGCGCGATGTGGTGTTCGGTACCACAGTGTCGGGGCGGCCAACCGAGTTGGCCGGCGTGGAGTCGATGGTCGGTATGTTCATCAACACCGTTCCCACCCGGGTGCACTTCGACAATGGGAAAGGTGCCCTGTCCTGGCTTCGGGAACTGCAGGTGGAGCAGGCCGAGGCCCGGCGGTGTGACGTCTTCCCGCTTACCCAACTGCATGCCTGGAGTGAGCTACCCGCCGAGGTGGGCCTGTTCGACAGCATCGTGGTGTTCGAGAACTACCCGATTGATGGCGAGGCCGCCGCGACGCACGGTCTGCGGCTGCGGGAGTTGAGGGCCATCGAGACCACCAACTATCCGTTGGCCCTTGTGGTGGTGCCAGGCGAGCGGATGTCGATCGGACTGGGTTATGACCCGGCATTGTTCGAGTTGTCGACGATCGAGCGGTTGACGGATCACCTGATGCAGATTCTGGATGTGCTCGTCGAGGATCCCACGATTCTGTTGGATCGGATCGACATGCTCGCCGAGGCGGAGCATGAAAAGCTGTTGGTGGACTGGAACGACACCGCCCGTGAGGTGCCTGCGGATACGATGGTGGAATTGTTCGAGGCGCAGGTGAGCCGTACTCCTGGGGCGACTGCGGTTTGCTGTGGTGACGTGAGCGTGTCGTATCGAGAGTTAAACAAGCGAGCTAACCGGTTGGCGCGGGTGCTGCTCGGTTTCGGCGTGGGTGCCGAGCGTTTCGTGGCGTTGATGGTGCCGCGTTCGGTGGACATGGTTGTGACCTTGTTGGCGGTGTGGAAGGCGGGTGCGGCGTATCTGCCGGTCGACCCGGATTATCCGCTGGAACGGATTGGCTTCATGTTCTCCGACGCCTGTCCGGTGTTGGTGGTGACTACGTGTGAGCTAGACAGTCGCTTGTCTGATGTAAATCTCGGGATTCCTCGACTCCGGTTGGATGATTTGGAGATCGGTGCGGCGCTGGCAGGCTGCGGGAACAGCGATCTGACCGATGCTGATCGATTGTTGCCGTTGTCAGGAGCGCATGCGGCGTATGCGATTTATACGTCGGGGTCGACAGGGCGGCCGAAGGGGGTTGTGGTCGCTCACGACAGCGTCGTCGATCTGGCGACGTGGGCCGGGTCGGAGTTCGGGGTGTCGGGGTTGTCGCGCGTGGTGGCGTCGACGTCGTTGAACTTCGATGTGTCGGTATTCGAGATATTCTCCCCATTGGTGATCGGCGGCAGCATCGATGTCGTGGAAGACGCGCTCGCGCTCGCCGAACCTAGGCCGGGCCAGCGCGCGGCGAGCCTGATCAGCGGGGTTCCTTCGGTCTTTTCTCAGGTGCTGTCCCAAGGTAGTGCTGCGGTGACCGCGGATATCGTCGTTCTGGCTGGTGAGGCGTTGTCGGCGCGAGCGGTGCGGCAGATCACAGCCGCGACCTCGTGCACCCGGATCGCCAATATCTATGGTCCGACCGAGGCGACGGTGTATGCCACGGCGTGGTATTGCGATGCAGCTGGATTTGATAGCGATACAGCGCCGCCGATCGGGCGACCGGTTGCTAATACTCAGGTTTATGTGCTGGACGGTTTCTTGCGGCCGGTGCCGGTGGGAGTGCCGGGGGAGATGTATCTCGCCGGTCGTGGTCTGGCCCGTGGTTATCTGCAGCGACCGGGGTTGACCGCGGCGCGGTTCGTGCCGAATCCGTTCGGCGCGCCGGGTTCGCGGATGTACCGGACCGGAGATGTGGTGCGGTGGAATGCTGCGGGTGAGGTGGACTACCTTGGCCGGGTCGATCACCAGGTGAAGATTCGTGGTTTCCGGATCGAGCTGGGTGAGATCGAAGCCGTGCTCGCGAGGCATCCGGATGTGAGCGCGGCCGTGGTGCTGGGGCGCAAGGCTGCACCGACCGAAGAGAATTGGTCAGGGCTGCAGCGGCTGGTGGCATATGTCGTGCCGGCTGGTCCCCAGGTTCCCCGAACCTCGGTGCTGCGATCCTTCTTGAATCAGGCGCTCCCGGACTACATGGTGCCCGCAGCGTTCGTGTTCCTCGACGCGTTGCCGCTGGGCCGCACGGGAAAGCTGGACCGCACAGCACTGCCAGCCCCGGAATGGGAGGCAGGCCCACGTACCGACTACGTGGCGCCCAGCACCGACACCGAACGAGCCCTGGCCGAGATCTGGGCCGACCTGCTCGCCGTGGACAAGGTCGGCGTCGAGGACAAGTTCTTCGAACTCGGCGGCGACTCCATCCGCAGCCTGCTCATCACCACCAGGATCAAGACGGTATTCGACGTCACCCTGACGCCGCGGGACGTCCTGACCGCTCGCACCGTCTCCGCGCTGGCGGAGATGGTTGAAGACGCAATCCTTTGTGAACTCGAACGTGTTGCCTTCGGTGACGGCAACGACGACCGATCGTAAAAAGAGAGAAACTAATGGCGTCATCGCAAGAGAGCCGGATTGCCGCTCTACCCGCTCACTTACAGGAGGTCCTGCGCCGTCGCCTGGCCGGCCAGGCGCAACGGTCCGACACGATTCCGCCGGCCGATCGGACCGAGCCGTTACCGCTGTCATTCTCCCAGCAGCGGCTGTGGTTCTTGAACGAGTTCCAGGGCGGCGGTGAGTACAACAGCGCAATCGCGCTGCGCCTGCGGGGTCCTCTCCAGGTGCCGGCGTTGACCGCGGCAATGCGGGAACTGGTGGCTCGGCATGAGTCGTTGCGGACCACCTTCGACGAGGTGGACGGCAAGGCAACGCAGGTCGTGCACCCGGCGGTCGACCTGGTGGTGCCTGTGATCGAGCTGCCCGGGGCGACCGCCCCGACGGACGCTGCGCTGGACGCGGTGCTCGCCGCGGAGCACGGTCGCCCCTTCGATCTGCGGCGAGGGCCACTGTTCCGGGCGCTGCTGGTCCGCCTCGCCGACGACGAGCATGTGCTGCTCCTTGGCGCGCATCACATCGTCACCGACGGCGCCTCGATGGGGATCCTGGTCGAGGAATTGGGCATGCTGTACGCCGCCGCCAGGCAGGGACGGGAGGCGGATCTGCCCACGCTGCCCGTGCAGTACGCCGACTTCGCCAGCTGGCAGCGCAACCGGCTGTCCGGGCCGGCGCTCGACGGCGAGCTCGACTACTGGACACGGCAGCTGTCGGGGATCTCCCCCCTGGAGTTGCCGACCGATCGGCCGCGGCCGCAGGTGCGCACCACCGCGGGTGCGATGCGCAACTTCGTCGTGCCAGGCGAGGTCGCCGCTCGGCTGGGCGAGCTCGCCCGCGCCCAGGAGACGACCCTGTTCACCGTGCTGATGGCCGCCTGCCAGGTGCTGTTCGCCCGCTGGTCCGGTCGCAACGACATCGCTGTCGGCACGGTCGTCTCCGGCCGCAACCGGGCGGAGCTGGAGCGACTGGTCGGATTCTTCGTCAACACCTTGGTGCTGCGCGCCCCTGTCGACCGGACGCAGACCTTCACCGAGTTCCTCGGCACCGTCAGCCAGACCGTGCTCGACGCCCTCGCTCACCAGGAGATGCCGTTCGAGCGACTGGTCGACGCGGTGCAGGTCGCGCGGGACGCCAGTCGCAACCCGCTGTTCGACGTCATGGTGCTGATGCAGGACGAGCAGCGGGTCCCGCGGACGTTCTCCGATCTGCGCGTCGAGATCGTGGACATCTCGGGCCACACCGCCATCTTCGACATCACCTGCGAGTTCCAGGTAGTGGCGGGAGAAGCAGGCCCTGGTGAGCTGCGCGGGAAGCTGACCTACAACACCGATCTGTTCGACGGGATGACCATCGGGCGGATGGTGGAGCAGCTGTCGGTGCTGCTGGCCGGGATGGCGGCCGATCCGGGTCAGCAGGTGGGGCAGTTGCCGATGCTGCCGGAGGAGGAGCGGCATCGGTTGCTGGTCGAGTGGAATGACACGGCTGTCCCGGTACCGGTGGGGACCGTGCCGGATTTGTTCGGGCAGCAGGTGGCGTCGACGCCGAATGCTGTGTCGCTGGTGTCGGATTCGATCGAGTTGTCGTATGCGGAGTTGGAGGTGCGGGCGAACCGGCTGGCGCACCGGTTGATTCGGTTGGGTGTGGGGGTAGAGGACCGGGTCGCCGTGCTGGTGGAGCGCTCGGCGGAGTTGGTGGTGACCGTACTGGCGGCGGCCAAGGCCGGCGGGATGTATGTGCCACTGGATGTGCGGGCGCCGGCGGAACGGTTGCGACTGGTGCTGGCTCAGGCCGGTGCGAGCGTAATGGTGACCGACCGGGTATGGGAGGCCACGGCCCGATTGGTGCATATGGGGCCGCTGGTGGTAGTGGATGCCGACGAGTCGCTGGGGACCGAATGCGCCGAGGCACCGACAGTGGCGCTGAGTCCGGACAATCTCGTCTACCTGGAGTACACCTCCGGTTCGACCGGCGTGCCCAAAGGTGTGGCGGTCTCCCACCGAAATGTAGTGGCGTTGGCTGCTGACCGCCGTTTTGCCGGTGGGGCTCATGAGCGGGTGTTAGTGCATTCGCCGTTGGCTTTCGATGCCTCGACATACGAGTTGTGGGTGCCGTTGCTCAATGGTGGGCAGGTGGTGGTGGCGCCGCCGATCGAGGTGGACGTCGGCGTCCTGCGGCGAATGGTCTCCGAGAACGGGGTAACCGGGCTGTGGCTGACCGCGGGGTTGTTCCGCCTGATCGCGCAGGAGGCCCCAGACTGCCTCGCTGGTCTCCGTGAGGTATGGACCGGCGGAGACGTGGTACCGGCGGCTGCGGTGCGTCGGGTGCTGGCCGCCTGCCCGGATGTGGCGGTAGTGGACGGTTACGGGCCGACCGAGACCACGACGTTCGCCAGCTCGCACCGGATGCGAGGCGACAAGTCGGTGCCGGAGGCGGTGCCGATCGGGCGTCCACTGGACAACATGCTGGTCTACGTCCTCGACGGTGAGCTGCGGCCGGTGCCGATCGGGGTGACCGGTGAGCTGCACATCGCTGGAGCCGGACTGGCGCGGGGTTACTGGGATCAGCCGGGACTGACCGCGGATCGATTCGTGGCCAATCCGTTCGGGCCTCCTGGTAGCCGGATGTATCGCAGCGGGGACCTGGTGCGCTGGACCACAAAGGGGGAGTTGGAGTTCGTCGGGCGCACCGATGAGCAAGTCAAGATCCGCGGGTTCCGGATCGAGCTGGGCGAGGTGGAGGCCGCCCTAGCGCGCCATGAGCAGGTCGCCGAGGCAGTGGCGGTGGCGCGGACCGATGACGGCGGGCGCAAACGCCTCGTGGCCTATCTGGTACCGCAGGGACCGGCCGCGCCCAATGGTGAAAGGCTCAGTACGGCGACCTTGCGGGAGTTCCTGAACCAGACGCTGCCCGACTACATGGTGCCCTCGGTGTTCGTGATCGTCGCGGCGCTGCCGTTGGACGCCAACGGGAAACTGGATCGGCGCAGTCTTCCCGCCCCGGACTGGCAGCCCACAGACCTTGGCTACCAGGCTCCGCGCAGCCCGTCAGAGCAGACGCTGGCCCGGATCTGGGCCGAGGTGCTGGGAGTGGAGCGGGCCGGGGTCAACGACAACTTCTTCGAACTGGGCGGGGACTCCATCCTGAGCATTCAGGTAGTCTCCCGCGCCCGCCAGGCGGGGTTGCGGCTGCGCTCCAAGGACATCTTCGTGCACCAGACCATCGCCGCCCTGGCCCCGCTGGTCGGCACCCTGGACACCCCCGGCGAGCAGCTCCCACCCATCGACGGCCCCGCCCCGCTGACCCCTATCCAGCGTTGGTTCTTCAGCACGTACGGGGCACTGCGGCACTTCACCATGTCCATGCTCGTGGAGCTGGCCGAGGACGTCGACGAGAACGCGCTGCAGACCGCCATCGAGGCCGTCGTGACCCGACACGAAGCGTTGCGGCTGCGGTTCGAGCAGGTCGACGGCCAGTGGCGCCAGCAGACCGGATCCGCTGCTGCGAGCGGCGTGCTCGAGCGCTACGACCTGTCCGGCCTGGCGGAGCCACAGCAGCAGGCGGCGATGGAGGAGGCGGCAGCCGCGGCGCGATCCGACCTCGATCTGGGTACCGGTCGGATGATCAGGACGGTGCTGTTCGGGCGGGGTCCCGGGCAGCGGCCTGGGCTATTCCTCACTGTTCACCACCTCGCCGTCGACAGCGTCTCCTGGCGCATCCTGCTCGACGACCTCGACACGGCATACCAGCAGGCCGCCGCCGGCGCGGAGGTGGCGCTGGAGTCACCCGGCACCGCGGCGACCACCTGGGCACACCGGCTGACCGAGCACGTCCGGTCCGGGGCACTGGACGGGGAGCTGGAGTACTGGAAGCAGGTGTCCCACGGTGCACGGGCCGACCTGCCGGTGGACCATCCCGGCGTCCACACCGCTGGTTCCACCCGCCGGGTCACCGCACGGCTCGGCAGGGCACAGACTGACGCCCT
Source organism: Mycobacteriales bacterium (assembly GCA_038257875.1). Classification (GTDB taxonomy): domain Bacteria; phylum Actinomycetota; class Actinomycetes; order Mycobacteriales; family Pseudonocardiaceae; genus Pseudonocardia. The sequence goes on along the minus strand of JBBSQN010000003.1, from coordinate 140 downwards.
GTTGCATCGGGTGCCGGGGGTGTATCGGACGCAGGTTAATGATGTGTTGTTGAGTGCTTTGGGTCGGGTGTTGTCGGTTTGGACCGGCCGGGATCGGGTGTTGGTCGCGTTGGAGGGCCATGGCCGTGAGGAGATCTTCG
>JBBSQN010000002.1:0-94365 GCA_038257875.1 Mycobacteriales bacterium | reverse complement strand
CGACCGGCCCGTCGCCGTGCTGCTGGTAGCGGTGCTGCACTTCATAGCCGACGATGAGCACCCGGCCGCGTTCATCTCCGACTACATGCACGCAGTGGGATCCGGGAGCTACCTCGTGATCAGCCACGGCAGCACCGACGGCCAGCCTGTCGCCGCAGCCGGCTCGCAGGAGGTCTTCAACCGGCCCGGGTCCGGGTCACCCGGCCCGATGCGGCTGCGCTCCCGCGAGGAGATCACCGCCCTGTTCGGGGACCTGACGATCATCGAGCCCGGTGTGGTGCGCACCCCGCAGTGGCGTCCGGACGCACCCGGCGACGTCCCCACCGACGTCGAGATCTACCCCGGCTTCGCCGGCGTGGGCCGTCACGACTGACCGGGAACACCCGCGACCTCGGCCGGTACAAGAACCTCGCACCCGATGGCGGGACTGGCACGCGGTAGTCGCTGTCCGTCGAGAACTCGCGAGCGACCGGGCGGTGGTCGCCGCGGAGATCACCGACCTGGTCCGCCGCCACTCGGGCCTGAGCCGCGCCGCGCCGACTTCGCGCGCAGGATCGGCACGTCGGCCTCCCGGCTGTCGACCCACCTGACCGGCATCGTCACCTCCTCGGTCACGCTGCTGGTGCGGATGCGGTCGGTGCTGGAGCGGGACAGCGGATGAGTCGCCGTTGGGCACCTCACCTTGTGCACTCCCAGTCTCACCCCATCCAAGCGGCTCGAGAACAAGCTCAGTCCACACGTCACAGCAGACTGATCGAGTGCGAGTCGCCTACGCCCACGACGCGGTCGTGCACATGGAACGGGACGCTGACATGAGTATTCTCGGAGCAGCGGTCACCGTGGCGCTATGCGGCCGCTGGGAACACGACCCGCCGTGCCCGCTGGCACCTCACCACAGCCGCGCGGAACGGTTCAGCGACGTGGTGCGGGTGCGGATCCTCTTCGCCGCCGAGCCGGAGTGGGAAGCGGAGGTGCGGCGTCTCATCACAGCCGTACTCTCCGGGGGCAGACTCGTCGGGGCCGACGGCGAGGCAACCTGTTGGCAACTGCACAGTAGCCAGCCTGGCACCGTGTCACCGGAAGAAGCCGATCACGCCGAGCGGTTGATACGTTCCTGAGCCTCCACCAGCACGCGGCGCGCTCTGGGTTGCGAGCGCCGCGCGGCCCGGCCGGACGTAGGGTGCGGACGTGACCCGGGTTGATCCCCGGCGGCGGGTGCCGCGCACCGACGCCGTGCTGGCCGAGCCGCGGATCGTCGCCGCCGCCGAACGGCTCGGCCGTGGGCTGGTCAAGTCGGCCGTCGCTGCCGCCCAGGAGAAGGCCCGCCGGGGTGACCTAGCCGTCGACCATGACGCCGTCGTCGAAGCGGCGCTGGCCGACCTGCCGGAGACCGCGACGCACCTGCGGCCGGTGCTCAACGCCACCGGCGTGCTGCTGCACACCAACCTCGGCCGCGCCCCGCTCTCCCCCGCCGCCCGCGCGGCGCTGGAGCTGGCCGCTGGCACCTGCGACGTCGAGCTCGACCTCGGGACCGGTGGTCGTGGCCCGCGCGGCGCGGCCGCGATCGAGGCCCTGCTGGCCGCCGTACCCGGGGCGGGCGCCGCGCACCTGGTGAACAACGGCGCGGCCGCCGTCGCGCTGGTGGCCGTCGCGCTGGCGGCGGGCCGGGAGATCGTCATCTCCCGCGGGGAGCTTGTTGAGATCGGCGACGGCTTCCGCATCCCCGAGCTGGTGACGGCAACCGGCGCCCGGCTCCGCGAGGTCGGCACGACCAACCGGACCAGCCGCGCGGACTACGCGGCCGCGATCGGTGAGGACACTGCGCTCATCCTCAAGGTGCACCCGTCAAACTTCGTCGTCACCGGCTTCACCCGGGCCTGCGAGATCGACGAGCTGACCGGGCTCGGGGTTCCCGTCGTGGCCGACATCGGGTCCGGGCTGCTCGCCCCGCACCCGCTACTGCCCGACGAGCCCGACGCCGCCACCACGCTCGCCCAGGGTGCCGCGCTGGTCACCGCGTCCGGAGACAAGCTGCTCGGGGGTCCGCAGGCCGGGCTGCTGCTCGGCGCGCCGGGTGTGGGCGCCGAGCTCGTGGCGCGGATCCGCCGGCACCCGCTGGCCCGGGCGATGCGGGTGGACAAGCTCACCCTCGCCGCGTTCGAGGCCACCCTGCGCGGGCCGGCGTCCCCAACCCGCGCGTCCCTGGACACGGAGCCGGAGGCCCTCCGCGCCCGCGCGGAGCGGCTGGCCACGTCGCTCACCGCAGCCGGCGTCGACGCCGCTGCGGTGGACTCGGTCTCGACGGTCGGCGGTGGTGGTGCGCCCGGGGTGCGCCTGCCCAGCGCCGCTGTCGCCCTGCCCGAGCGGTACGCCACGACCCTGCGGGCCGGAAGCCCCGCCGTGCTGGGTCGCCTCGAGCACGGCCGCTGCCTGCTGGATCTGCGGGCCGTGCCACCCGAGGCCGACGAGACCCTCGCCACCGCGATCCTCACCGTAGGAGCGAGCGGTCGTGCGCGGTAATAGTCGCCAGAACAGCGTTATCCGCGCACGGGCGGTGGTGGCGACGGCGGGGCATGTCGATCATGGGAAGTCGACGCTGGTGCGGGCGCTGACGGGGATGGAGCCCGATCGGTGGGCCGAGGAGCGCCGTCGCGGCATGACCATCGACCTCGGCTTCGCCTGGACCGAGCTGTCCTCGGGCCGCACCGTCGCCTTCGTCGACGTTCCCGGCCACGAGCGGTTCGTCACGACCATGCTCGCCGGAGTCGGACCGGTACCCGCGGTGCTGCTGGCCGTGGCCGCGGACGAGGGGTGGATGCCGCAGTCGGCCGAGCACGTGGACGCCCTGTCGGCCCTCGGCGTCCGCCACGGCCTGCTGGTGATCACCCGCAGCGACCTCCTGGAGCCCGAGCTGGCCCGCGAGGAGGCGCTCGAACACCTGGCCGGAACGCCACTCGCCGGCCTGCCGGCTATCTGCGTGTCGGCCACCACCGGCGCCGGCATGGACTCCCTGCGCACCGCCCTCGACGACCTCACCGCCGCCCTGCCCACCCCGGACCCCACCGCCGACGTGCGGTTCTGGGTCGACCGGGCGTTCACCATCCGGGGCGCGGGAACGGTGGTAACCGGCACGCTCGGGCCGGGCCGGATCCGGGTCGACGACGAGCTCGAGCTCCTCACGGTCGACGGCAGCAGACGCGTCGGTGTGCGCGGGTTGCAGAGCCTCGGCGCCCCGGTGGACGAGGCGGAGGGGGTATCGCGCGTCGCGGTGAACCTGCGCGGGCTGCCGCGCGAGGCCGTGGCGCGCGGCGACGTCCTGCTCACCCCCGGGGTGTGGCTCACGACCGACCTGTTCGACGCGCGGCTGCGCGGGATCGGTCACGCCGCCCCCGACCCGGCCGCGCTACCCGAGGAGCTGAGCCTGCACCTCGGAGCGGCCGCCGTCACGGCCCGGGTGCGGCCGCTCGGCCACGACACCGTGCGGCTGCGGCTGCAGCATCCGCTGCCGCTGCGCATCGGCGACCGCGCGGTGCTGCGCGACCCCGGTCGCCGGCAGATCGCCGCCGGGTTGACGGTGCTCGACGTCGCGCCCCCGGAGCTGCGCCGCCGCGGCGCCGCGGCTCGCCGAGCCGACGACCTGGCCACCATGGACGGGGTCCCCTGCGCCGCAGCGGAGCTGGCCCGCCGCGGGGTCGCCCGCCGTAGCGACCTCCTCACAATGGGCCTGTCCCGCGGGGATCTCGACGCCCTCGCGCACGCCGGCACGCCCGCCGCCGCCGGGTGGCTCGTCGATCCCGACCGGGCCGTCGAGCTTGCGGCCGAGCTGGCCACCGCGGTGGCCGCGCACGACGCGGCCGACCCGCTCGACCCCGGCCTGCCGACCGAGGCCGCGCGGCGCGCCGTCGGGCTCCCGGAGCCCCGGCTGGTCGAGGCCGTGCTCCGGCACGCGCGCGCCCGAGGGGCTGAGCCCGGCCCGGTACTCCGCGACGGCCGCGTCGTGCGGGCCACGGCAGGTTCCCTGCCCGCCGCCGTGCGGGAAGCGATGGACGCGCTGCGGGCCGATCTGGAACGCGACCCGTTCGGCGCGCCCGAGGCGGCCCGGCTGACCGAGCTGGGGCTGGGTCCGCGGCAACTGGCGTCCCTGGTGCGGGCGGGGGAGCTGCTGCAGGTCGCCGATGGCGTGGTGCTGCTTCCCGGCGCCGACGTGCACGCGCTGGCGGTGCTGGCTCGCCTCGGCCCCGAGTTCACACTCAGCGCGGCCCGCCAGGCACTGGGCACCAGCCGCCGGGTGGCCGTCCCGATCCTGGAGCTGCTGGCCCGCACCGGCCGCACGGTCCGGACCGCGGACGGCGGTCACCGGCTCACGTGAACATCCGCCGACGGGACGGGTGCCACCTGCCCGGAGTGGCAGTCTGACCCGGAGAGCCTTACCGTGACTTCCGATGTCCGAGACCCGCGAGAACCTGCCGTCCGACGCACCCACGATCCGACGCGGGGGCGACGTCAACGACCAGCTCACCGTCACCACGCACCGGCCCGCCGCAGGCCAGGTGGTCCTCCAGGTCGGCGGTGAGGTCGACATGCTCACCTCGCCCCAACTGCGCGTCGCCGTGCTCGAGCAGTTCGTGGCGTCGGCAGGTGTCGAGCTGGTCGTCCTGGGGCTGGACGACGTCACCTTCCTCGGGACGAGCGGCTTGGCCGTCCTCATCGAGGTCCGGGAGGCCGCCCATCACGCGGGGGTGGAGCTTCGCCTCTTCTGTACCGCACGCCGCGTGTTGCGCCCGCTGACGATCGCCGGGCTCCTCCCGCTGTTCGACGTCCACGACACGCTCGACCAGGCGCTCGCCCCCACCTGAGTGAGTGGCTGGCCACGTCACCCTGACGTGACCTGCATCACACTCTGTTGGCTCACCTCGCTCGCCTGGCTTCTCGGGACGGCTGGCTGCGGCTGGTTGGCTCGATGCCTCTCCAGCGCTGTGAGCTGCCCGAATGTTCGCCGCGCTGCCCGGTGCACCGCCGGGTGACCCACGCCGCAATGGGCCGTATCGCCCCGCGGCGAGTTCGTCGCTGCGCGCAGGTGGGCTACGCGTGCGTTTGAGACCTCAGCCGAGCGGGAACCACCACTCGATCGCCCGGCGCGCCGGGCAACGAGCGGACACGAGGTGACAATGAGCGACATCTCCCGGCTTCCCGGCCCGATAGATCATGCCTGGCAGTGGCAACACCTCGGCTCTTGCCGCGGGATGGACAGTGCCGTGTTCTTCCATCCCGACGGCGAACGCAACCCCTCTCGCGCCCGCCGCACCGCACAGGCCAAGGAGGTCTGCCGCCGTTGCCCGGTGATGGACGCCTGTCGCGAGTTCGCGCTCCAGACCCGCGAGCCGTTCGGTGTCTGGGGCGGCCTCGCCGAGACCGAACGCCGCATCATCCTCGAGCAACGAGGCACGCCAGTCGCCAGCTGATCACCCACCCCGGCCCCGACGTCCCGTCGTCGAGGAGCCCCGGATCGAGGGAACTGGCCGAAGGGCCCGCAGAGCCGTTGCAGCCGGAATCACGGTATGTGAGACTGCGGGGCCTGAGACTTCGGCATTGGGGTAGCCTCGGTAGACCGGTAGGGGGAGCGGTGGGCGACCATCTCACGATCGACCTCGCGTTGCTGCGGGCAACCGGCGCGGGACTCGGACAGATCAAGGACGCTCTCCAGCACGCCGAGTCCACCAAACCCGGAGCCGAGGTACTCGGTTCCGACGAGCTGGCCAGCGCGATGAACGACTTCGTCGACAACTGGAAGATCCACCGCAAGAAGCTCGTCTCCGCCGTCGAGGCCCACCAGAAGATGGCCATGGACAGTGCCGACGCCTACGAGGACACCGACGAGGGGCTTGCGAAGGAGCTGACCAAGCACGGCTCATCCGGCGGAGCGCCCGGAACGAAGGTCCCATGAGTCGGCGGCCCACCGACTGGGCACCGCTGGCCGGCTCGGATCCGGTCCCCGGCGATCCCGAAGAGATCGAACGCACCGCCAAGTCCCTCGCCGACATGGCCGAGGAGATCAACCGCCAGACCGCCAACCTCAAGAAGCTCGCCACCACCGACGGCTGGGACGCCGACGCCGGACGCACCTTCGCCGACTCTGCCGGCGACCTGTCCGGCCAGCTCGGCAAGGCCAACGGCCGGTACACCACCGCCGCCAGCGCCCTCAAGGGGTACGCCCCCGAGCTGCGCCACGCCCAGTCGGTAGCCGACGCTGCCCTCGCCGAGGCCAAGCAGGCGCAGGCCACCGTCAACGCCAACCGGCCACCGGACCACCCGCCCACCGGCGAACCCACTCCGGCCCAGGTCACCGCCGAGCGACAACGCCAGAACGCCCACGACGACGGCGTCGACGCGCTGCACGCCGCCCGCCGCAAGCTCGACGAGGCCACCGACCACCGGGACCAGTACGCCAGCCGAGCCGCCCAGGCCATTCGCGACAGCATCGACGACGAGCTCAAAGACTCCTGGTGGGACAAGGCCAAGAACTGGATCTCCGAACACGCCGATCTACTCAAGGCGATCGCCCAGATCGCCGAATTGGTTGCCGACGTCCTGAGTACCCTCGCTATGGTCATCGCAGCCATCCCTGTCCTGAACTTCCTGGCACCCGTGCTGCTCGGGCTGGCTCTGCTGGCATCGACCGTGAGCTTGGTCTGCAAAGTCATGCTTGCCCTGGCTGGCGAAGGCTCCTGGATGGACGTCGGCTTCGCCCTGCTCGCCGTAGCCACCGCAGGCAAGGCCGCAAAGGTAGGAAGGGTCGGGCGGGCTGGAAAAAGCATCCGTGGCGCCAACCCCGGCCGAGCGAATGCGATGCCGCTCACAAAACAGCCTCTTAAGTCCGAGCCGGTCAACATTGCGACGGGAAGGATGGTGCTGACTCAGACCGACGTCGAGCTGGCCGGGGTCCTGCCACTGGTGTTCTCCCGTACCCATGTCTCCTCCTACCAGGTGGGTCGATGGTTCGGTCCGTCGTGGGCTTCCACGTTGGACCAGCGGCTGGAGGTTGACGAGACCGGGGTGTGCTACGCCGCCGCCGACGGCATGCTGTTGGTCTATCCTGCACCGACCGCGGAAAACTCGGTGTTGCCAGAGGAGGGTCCACGCTGGCCGCTGAACCGTACCGAAAACGGGGGTTATGCTGTCACTGACCCGGATCTTGGCCACACACTACATTTTGCACCGGTCGGTGTCTCTCAGCGTACGATATTGCCGTTGAAGGCGGTGACCGACCGCAACGGACATCGTATCGACCTCAGCTATGCAGTCGACGGTTCACTCGTTGAGGTTCGGCACTCCGGTGGTTACCGTATCGGTGTGGAGTCCTCCGGTGGACTGATCACCGCGCTGCGTCTGCTGGGTGCTGACAGTAACAGTGATCGCGACGCCAATCTGACGCTCATCCGGTATGGCTACGATGACCGCGGGCGACTCACCGAAGTGATCAACTCCTCTGGCGAGCCATTGCGCTTCGACTACGACACCGCCGGGCGGATCATCGGCTGGCAGGACCGTAACGACGTCCGGTACCGCTACATCTATGACGAGGCTGGTCGCTGTGTGCGCACCTCCGGCTCTGATGGATACATGGACGGCAGCTTCGTCTACGACTCGGACACGCAGTCCACTGTGTTCACCAACTCGCTCGGGCACGCAACCACGTTTCATCTCAACGAGCTGGGCCAGGTCATCCGCGAGATCGACCCGCTGGGCCGGGCGACCGTCTCCGCGTGGGACCGCTACGACCGGCTGCTGGCCCGCACCGACCCGCTCAGGCGGACCACTCGCTATACCTACGATGAGACTGGCAACCTCGTCACGATCACCCGCCCAGACAACAGCCAGGCCAGCGCCGACTACAACGAGCTGCGGCTTCCGGTCACGGTCACCCACCCGGACGGGGCGGTGTGGCGGCAAGCCTACGACGCACGGGGCAACCTCACCGCGGTCACCGACCCGCTAGGCGCGACGACCACCTACACCTACGATGAACTCGGGCATCTAACCGCGGTCACCGACGCGCTGGGACACGTGCACCGGATGGAGACCGACGCCGCCGGGCTGTCGATCGCCGCTACCGACCCCATCGGAGCCACCACCCGTTACACCCGCGACGGCTTCGGCCGGATCATCGTGGTCACCGACCCAGTGGGTGGGGTGACACGGTTCGGCTGGACTCTTGAGGGCAAGCTGGCCTGGCGTGCCCTGCCTGACGGTGCTACTGAGCAGTGGCGCTACGACGGCGAAGGCAACCTCGTCGAGCACGTCGACGCCGTCGGTCAGGTCACCCGCACCGAAATCACCTATTTCGACCTACCCGCAGCCAAGATCGGACCAGATGGGGCCAGACTGGAGTTTTCCTACGACACCGAGCTACGTCTGGTGGGTGTCACTAACCCGCAGGGCCTGCTCTGGCGCTACGACTACGACCCTGCTGGCAATCTGGTTCGGGAGACCGACTTCAACTCCCGGGAATTGCGCTACGTCCACGACGCCGCTGGGCAACTGGTCGAACGCACCAACGGGGTCGGACAAGCCATCCGCTTCGTCCGGGATCTGCTCGGCAACGTGGTCGAACAACGCTCGGATGACACCGTCGCCACGTTCGACTACGACGCGACCGGCCGAATGGTCGGCGCGACCAACGCCGATGCCGAGGTACGAATCGACCGCGATGCGCTGGGGCAGGTCGTGGCCGAAACCTGCAACGGCCGCACACTTGCCTCCGCCTACGACGCCCTCGGCCGACGCATGTACCGCCGTACCCCTTCGGGCGCAGAGAGCACGTGGGAGTACGGTGCAGTCGGGGCACCAACAGCCCTGCACACTGCTGGCCACACCCTACGTTTCGACTACGACCCCGCTGGACGGGAAATCAAGCGTCAACTCGGTGTCAGCGCCGTACTCGTCCAGGCGTGGGATGCTAATCACCGGCTGGCCTCCCAGACCCTCACCGTCGAAGGGTCGGGGCTTGATAGTCTGACCTCCGCCCGCGAGGCGTGGCTGGTGCAGCGCCGATCCTACGGCTACCGTTCGGACGGCTACGTGACTACCATCAATGACCATCTTTCCGGTGCTCGACGCTTCGACCTCGACTCGACCGGGCAAGTCACCGCAGTGCACGGCGCTGGGTGGACCGAACGATACGCCTACGACCCAGCTGGCAACATCACCGATGCAACCTGGCCGGTACCGCCGCAAGCCAACCTTCTGGACGGTGACGCCCGCGGCAAGCGTGAGTACAACGGCACGCTGATCCGTCACGCTGGCAATATCCGCTACCACCACGACGCGCAGGGTCGAGTCACCCTGCGCCAGCAGAAACGTCTCACGGCCAAACCCCGCAACTGGCACTACATCTGGGACGCCGATGATCGCCTGACCGCAGTCATCACACCCGACAACCAGCATTGGCGCTATCACTACGACCCGTTCGGCCGTCGGATAGCAAAACACCGCCTCGGAGCCGACGGGGTAACCATCGCTGAGCAGACCACCTTTACCTGGGACGGTGTGGTCCTCGCCGAACAGACCCACGCCAGCGGGCCGGACAGCACAGGCAGAACCATCGCGTGGGAGTGGGAACCCGATAGCTTCCGTCCAATCAGCCAAACCGAACGCACCCGACTGCGCGACGCCTCCCAAGAATGGATCGATAAACAATTCTACTCCATCGTTACCGACCTGGTCGGAACACCCACCGAGATGGTCGACCCCAATGGGCACCTCGCCTGGCGTCCCCACACCACGCTTTGGGGCGCCGAGGCCGCCACAAGTTCCGGTAACACCTCCTGCCCACTGCGTTTTCCAGGACAGTACTTTGATCCCGAGACCCAGCTCAACTACAACTACTTCCGCTACTACGATCCAACATCAGGCCGTTATGAAAGTAAAGATCCCCTCGGCCTGGACTCTGATCCCAACGCTCACGCTTATGTTCCAAACCCCACGAGATGGATTGATCCACTTGGCCTGATCGGGAAAGAGTGCACTCCTGGTCAGCCTGTGCCAGCACCCAAGAATCTACCAGCTTTTCCAGACGCACAGCGCGTCAAACCTAAAACACCCGTCCAGGGAGGCGGCGGCCTGCGCCCGCGCTGGAAAGATCCCGAGGGAAAGATATATGAGTGGGACCGCCAACATGGCGCAGTAGAAGTTTACAATAAGAAAGGTCGTCACGTCGGGGAGTTCGATCCCAATACAGGCGAACAAACAAAGCCTGCGAATCCGAGACGTAGGGTCGATCCATGAGTTGGGTTATCCGCGGTTACGAGCGGGACGGCGAAAAGCTACTGACTGAGATACAAGTCAACGATCTCGTCAGAGAGTGGTTTCGATCAGCACTAAACATTGCAGCTACGGATCCAATGGTTGATTCTTTCCCGATACCAGTAGACACTTTAGCGGCATTCCTTAAATCGCTAGGCGGCACCATGAAAAATGAAAAGGAAGAGTTCTTCTTGGACTATGACGCAGATTCTCCCTGAGTTCAGTCCAACCCAACTTCAGATAAGACCACCAGCAATGGAGCGACCCTTGGTTACAACAAGCAGACATATCAACGGTTCGGGTTGCCACAGGTGGCAGGCCCCTGGATCATTACGGACCGCTCTGCTGCGGCTCGACAGTCAGGTGGGAGCGGTGGTGGATAACGAGAAGCATGTAGCTGACCCTGCCGCTGTCTCCAGTGATCTGGCCCGACATCTCAGGCGGATCGCGCAGCAGATGGGTCTGGACGCCGGGGCCGAGACAGCCGACGATCCGGGCACGACGCTCGTGTTCGAGGCCATTAAGCCGAGCTTCACCCGGGAGGCGGGATCGAGCCGGGGAACAGGTCCCACAGAGTGAGGACCGTACCGTCGAAGGTGAGCAACTGATGAGCAGTCCAACCACCGACGGAGTCGTCGAGAATAGCTGGCCGGCCGGATGGTCGCTGATGCTGCCGCCGGGGTGGTGGCACGTCCCGCTGGACGAGCGCCGCGGGCAGTCGGTCACGGCGCTGCTCGACAACCGGTTGGCGTCGTTGCCGCGGGACCGGGTGGCCACGCTGCGCCGGGAGCTGGAGGTCGAGCTGACCCGGATGGCCGAGCGGGCGGTGCGCAACGGCGCGACCGACATGTACCTGAGCGTCGATCTGATGCGCGGGCTGCCGGTGGCGGCGTCGTGCCTGGTCACCGTGGTCCCGACCGGTGTGGGAACGGAGCTGCCGGCAGCGGAGCTGGCGGCGATGATGGGCGATCAACCCGACGATGAGGTGGGTGTGCTGGAGGTGGCCGGGGCGCCGGCTGCCCGGGTACGGCGGCGGGAGTCGGTGGACGAGGTGGACGGCCTCTCGACCGGGGAGCTTCCGGTCACCCGCCTGCAGGTGTACGTGCCGGTGCCGAACAAGGCGGAGATGCTGCTGCTGTCGTTCAGCACGCCGATCGACCCGATCGCCGACGCGATGGTCACGCTGTTCGACGCGATCGCGGGGTCGCTGCGTTGGAAGCAGACATGACCGACGTACGGCTCGACTACGACCGCCGCTGGGTCGAGGCCGACCCGAATGCGACGCCGCAGGCCTGGGCGGCCACCACGGTGCGCCGACGGTGGGCGGAGCGTCAGCTCGGCGACGATCCGGCGCGCACCGAGGCGATCATCGCGAGCGTCGCGCGGATCGTCGACAGCATCGACACGACCGCGCTGCAGGCGGCGCTGCTGCTGTACCCGGCCGCTGACGAGCCCGTCGTGACCGTCGTCGGGTTGCGGACCTTCGACGCCGCCCCCGGGCTCACACTGGACGCGCTGGGCGACGAGCTGTGCATACCCACGGAGATGCTGGAGGTTCCGCGCGACCGCTCGGTCATCGAGACACCGGTTGGGCCTGCGGTGCGGCTGGTGCAGCGCTACCGGGAGCTGCTCTCCCCCGGCGTCGAAGAGATCCGCGAGCACGTCGCGTACGGTTGGCTCGTCTCCGGGAGCGATCACGAGGACGTCGTGGTCACCGTGTCCACGGCCTTCGTCGACCTGGTAGCCGCCAGCACCTGGATCACAGCGGTTGACGAGTTGGCCCAGTCCTTGACAGCGTAGCCGCTCGCGGAACACTGCCCACGCGAGCACGTGGGTGGCATACGCTCTCGGAGGGAAACAATGTCAGGGGCGAACACCGAGCCGGAGGGTTCAGGGCGTCGCTGGTGGGAGGTTCGGGGCGGCCAGGAACCGGACGCGGACGAGGGGCGTTACGGCGACCTGGTGACTGGCGGGCGGGGGCGCAACAGACCGGATCGGTCGCTGGCCGTCGGTGCCGACCCCGCGGACGAGTCACGCCATCCGATGCACCGTTTCCTCTGGCCGATCGTCTCCGTGGTCACAGCCGGCGCGCTGATCGTGGGCGGGGTATACGGCATACCGAAGCTTCTCTCTCAGCCTGCGAGTGAGGTCACGCCCCCGGCGACGGTCACACCGGGCAACCCACAGAGCAATGAACCGTTCATACCTCTACCTCCACCTCCGCTGGGCTTCCCACCGGGTGGCGGCGCCGTGCCGCCGGGAGGTGGCGGGGGCGGTGCACCGGGTAGGTCAGGCGGGGAGCCCAACGGTCCGGGGGGCAACCCGGAAAACCAGGGCAATCAGCCGACGGGGACACCGACACCCGACCCGACCACGACGCCGTCACCGTCACCGTCCACCACACCCGACACCACCACGACATCCACTTCAGCGCCATCTGAGACATCCGAGGTACCGCCTGAGACAACAACCGAGATACCACCTGAGACAACCGAGATACCGTCTGAGGTGTCCGAGCTGATACCTGGGCGCGTGCCTGTCGGGTAGACGCGTAGCAGCGTCGTACGGTCGTCAGTCGACCGCGTGGGGGACTTGGACGGTGCGGAGCTCACCGTCGCCGAGGTGGAGCAGGCCGCGTCCGGGTTGGGCTGGCTGGCCCAGGACGCTGCGCGACACCCGGACGCCGATCAGGTCACCCTCGGTGATCGACTGCGGCGCGAGCAGCAGCCCGCGCCGGGCCTTCTTCATCTCCACCTGCCAGCCGGAGAAACCGGAGCAGACGCCCTCGGCGTCACCGGCGATCACCAGCGCCCGACCGGAACCGGCGCCGGCGCGCAACAGCGCAAGCAGCTCGTCATCGGCCTGGCAGTTCCGCAACAGCTCGGCGTCGTCGATGATCACAACGTTGGGCTCGGGCACGGCGGCCAGTGCCGCGGCCAGATCGGCGGGGTCCAGGCCGGAGCCGGTCAGCACGGCGGCGCCGCGCTGGTCTGCCAGCTGGCGCAGCGGTGACTGTCGGGGAGTGACCGCGACGACCCCGGTCCCGGCACCGAGCAGCGACCGGGCCATGGTCAGCAGCACGGTGCTGCGGCCGGAACCCGGCGGCCCGGCCACCACAAAGGCCGGCATGCCGGTGGCCAGGTCTGGCCCGTATGCGCACAGCGTGTCGCCGCCCACCCCGACCAGCGCCCACATCGGGCTGGTCGGGGTAGTGGCCTCCCGCAGCGCCCAGGCCTGCTCGAAGCCCAGCCGGGCCGGCAGCACGTCCACCCGGAACGGTCGCGACCCGATCGGCAGGTCGGCGTCGCGCTCCCGCGCCCGGGCCGCGATCCGGGCCAGTGCCGCGGCCTGACCCTGGCCGGTCGGGTCCGGGGCGAGCAGCGCGACCTGGGTCTCCACCCCGGACTCGGCCCGCAGCGCCCGGCCTGGCGCCATCGTGTCGGCCACCTTGCGGGGGTTGATGCCGATCAACGAGAAGTCGCTGCGGTCGGGCAGCCGGAACACCATCTTGGTGTCGGTCAGGGTGGACATCCGTCCGGACAGCAGCGAACGGTCTCCGGTGATGACCAGGTGCAGGCCGACGCTGGCGCCCTCCCGCAGGATGCGCTGGATCTCGTCGGTGAGCCGGCCGTTGTCGATCTCGCCGAGAGAGATCGTGAACGACTCCCACCGGTCGATCAACACCACCAGGTGCGGCAGCCGCCGCTCGGGCGGCGACGCGGCCCGCTGCTCGCCGATGTCGGCGAAGCCGCCCTCACTGAGCATCTCGACGCGGCGCTGCATCTCGACGGTGAGCCGACCGATCAGCCGGACCGCCCGCTCGGTCTGGGTGTTGCGCACGATCGCGCCGCAGTGCGGCAGCTCGGCGACCGGCAGCAACCCGCCGTTGCCGCAGTCGATCCCGTAGAGGTGCACGTCCGCGGCCGAGTGGAGCCGGCCGACCGAGCCGGCGATCGTCCGCAGGATCTGCGAGCGCCCGGTGCGCGGGCCGCCGACCGCGAACAGGTGGCCGAGGGCGGCGAAGTCCAGGCACGCGGCGGACTGCTGCTGCTGCGCGGGCAGGTCGTCGAGCGCGTACGGCACCGGCGCCAACCCGCCGGACGTGGACTCCGGCTCGGGCAGATCGTCGAGGGTGAGGCTGTCGGGCAGCGCCGGTAACCAGGGGCTGGGCTGGGACGGGATGCCGAGGGCCTGGGTGGCCTTGGCGACCGCCTCGACCAGGACGGCCAGGTCGGTGATCTCCTCGTCGGCCGTGGTACGCCGGGGTGGTACGGGTGGTGGCTGGCCGAGCCTCGCCGGGTCCAGGGTGGCGACCCACGGCTCGGGCAGCTCGACCGGCCCGGTACCGGGTCGGCGGCCGCCGACCCGACCGGCCTGGAACGGGACCAGCGAGCTGGCGCCGCACCGGACGTAGGCTCGGCCCGGGGTGGACTTGGCGATCCGGCCCGCGTCCGGGGCGTCGATCACGTCGGCGGACTCGGCGGCGTCGGTGACCCGCAGCGCGATGCGCAGGTCGGTGTTCGCCCGGATCTCCGGGGAGACCACGCCGCTGGGCCGCTGGGTGGCCAAAATCAGGTGGATGCCCAGGGACCGCCCGCGCCGGGCCAGGTCGACCAGGCCGGTGACGAAGTCCGGCAGCTCGCGGATCAGCGAGGCGAACTCGTCGATCACGATCAGCAGCCGTGGCAGCGGCGGCAGTTCCGGGTTGGCGCCGGCGACGAGCAGGTACGCCTCGATATCGGGAGCACCGGCGTCGGCGAGCAGCCGCTCCCGGCGGCGCAGCTCGGCCGCGATCGACTCCAGCGCCCGCTCGACCAGGTGCGCGTCCAGGTCGGTGACCATGCCGGCGGTGTGCGGCAGGTCCGCGCAGTCCTTGAACGCGCTGCCGCCCTTGTAGTCGACCAGGACGAACACCATCGCGTCCGGCCGGTTGGCCACCGCGAGCGAGGCCACCACGGTCTGCAACAGCTCGGACTTCCCGGCCCCGGTAGTGCCGGCGACCAGCCCGTGCGGACCGTCGCGCTTCAGGTCGATCGCGTACGCGCCGTCGAGCGAGATCCCGATCAGTGCCTCCGTGCTGCGCCCGCCGACCGTCCAGCGGGCGGCGATCGCGTCGGGGGACGGCGGCTCCAGCGCCAGCAGGTCCAGCAGCCGGCACGCGCCGGGCAGCGCGGCCTCCTCCTCGTCACCGCTGACATCGCGCAGCGGGGCCAGCCCGCGGGCCAGCCGCTCGCACCAGGCCGGGGTGACGCACTCGGGGCGCACGTTCTCCACCTGCTCCTCGCCGGCCTGGCGTACCCGCAGGCCACCGGCCGGATCCACCACCACGGTGGCCTGGCACTCCGCGGGGAGCAGCCGCTCGTCGGCGTCCAGGCACACCGCGTACACGCCGACCGCGGGGCCTTCCTTCAGGATCTGGATCACCCCGGGCAGCAGCCGCAGCCGCCGAGCACCGTCCAGGACGACCACGACGTCCGGCTCGACGAACGTGACCGCCGAGGACTCCTGCATCGCCTTGCGCCGGGCCGTCACGATCGCGGTCAGCTCCGCGACGCGGCGACCCACGGTGTCGGCGTCGGTGCCGACCAGCGCGGTGGCGTTCAGGACGTCGAACGGGCGAGCGTGCGGCAGCCACCGGACCCATTCCCACCGACGCCGCCCCGGAGTGTCGGTGAGCACGTAGAGCTGCAGGTCATGGGGGCTGTGCAGGACCGCGGCCTGGGCGAGGACCCAGCGCGCCAGTGCCCGCGGCGTCTCGGCCGGGCCGGCGATGCCGAGCACACCGCGCTCTCGCAGCGGCACGGTGACCGGCGTGTCCAGCGCGGTCCAGGTCACCGCCCGCCGGTGCTCCTCCCGGGTCGGGTCGTCGAGCACGACCTCCGAGGGCAGATCGCCGGTGCCGACCCGCATCAGCAGGTAGTCGGGGTCGTCGCGGCGGCGCTCCCACAGCCGGCTGCGCGGGCCGACCGCGGTGAGCAGCGCGGTGGCCGGATCCGGTGCGTCGACGCGGCGAGCCACCTCCTCGACGTGCAGTGCCTCCCGGGCCTCCGCCTCGATCGCGGCCTTGCGCTCCCGGTACTCGATCAGCCGTTGCCGGTAGGACTTGCGGCCGTGGCGGCGGTCGGTGACGTAGTTGCCGATCACCATGACGGGGCTGAGCAGCGCAAAGCCGAGAAACAGCAGGTTCTTGAGGAGGAACACCATCCCGACGGCCAGCACCAGCGGGGCGATCGCCATCAGGATCGGGAACGGTCGGCGCTCGCCCTGGGTGGGGGCCGCCGGTATCCGGAACTTGGTCTTGCGGGGCGGCGGTCGGAGCCGGGGCGGCCGGTTGTAGTCCAGACCCGCGCCGTCCTCCGACGGCTGCACCGCCGCGTCCGGTGCTGACACAACGGACAGCTCGAAGACGGTCCACCCGACGGCCAGCTGACCCCCGACCGACCACGGGGCGGACGCGGCGAGCTGCTCGCCGTCCAGCCAGGTCTGTACCGCACCCTTCGGCACCACCATGCAGGTCTTGTCGGCCCTGACCTCGAGATCGATCGCACCCGGCGGCACGCTGGGATCGTCGACCGCGATCGCGTCGTCCGGACCACCGCCGATCCGGACGACCCCATGATCCAGCCGGAACACCCCGCCCGAGTCGGGGCCGCTGACCACCCGCACCTCAACCAGGCCGTCCGGCTCCGGACGCGGGCAGCCGGCCGAACTGCCGAGGCTGACGATCGCGCCATCACGCAACGGCGAGCCCGACAACTGCAGTTCCGGAACCAGCGCGGCGCCGTCGACGTAGAGGACCGCTGCGCGCACGCCCGGACGAACGAGGCCGGTGATCGCGGTGCTGATCTGGCGTGCCGTCGCCTCCGGCTCGGCGTCGATGGCGACATCGGTACGACTCTCGACCTTCGGGTCGACGACCGTGCACGTCAGGCGCACCCGCTCCCCCTTCCTGCCACGGCCCGTAACATGCGGGGTGCTCACGCCGCCCACCCAGGTTAGCACCGGCGCCGGATGACCCCGCAGGTCGGCGACGAGGTGAAACAGCCGGGTATGCTACGTTGCGGCGGTCTGCTGCGGATCTGGATCGGACAGCATTCACGGTAGGCCAACCGTTCCATGTTGTCCCGGGGAGAGGAAACGCCACCATGCCGAACGTGAACGTGACCTATGAGGAGATGCGGAACGCCGGGAGGCAGCTGCAGGCCGGTCAGAACGACATCGAGTCTCGCCTGACGCAGCTCAAGAGCCAGGTGGACCAGCTCGTCTCCGGGGGGTATGTCACCGACGTGTCGAGCAAGCAGTTCCAGACGTCCTACGACGAGTTCAATACGGGCGCCCGCAAGACGATCGAGGGCCTGGAGGGCATGAACCAGTACCTCAACGCCGCCGCGGACGCCTTCCAGCAGACAGACCAGCAGCTCTCGCAGCAGCTCAACCGGTAACGGTCGACAGGACGTCATCGAACGATCAGCGACCGCGGGTTCATTTCCTTTCGCGGATCGGCGGGTCGCTGCTCGTTTGCATGAGGGCGAGGAAAGCTGTCCACGCCCAGGTCAGTAATCAGTTGACGCCATAGGGGACCCATTATGGTTGCACAGCTGCGGGTCGACACGCTGTTGCTGCGGGAGGCCGGTATGCAGCTGCGCGTCGTCGCGACCGAGTTCGAACACGCGAACACGAACAGTGACGACGCGGCCGACGCGCTCGGACACTCCGGTCTTGCCGGCGCGATACGTTCCTTCGCCCACAACTGGGACGACCGGCGGACGAAGATGCTGGAGAACATCGCGAAGCTCGCCGACACGGCAACCGGTGTCGCGGAGGCCTTCGAGAGCCTGGACGAGGAGTTCGCCGCCGCGTTGCGGGGGCAGCAGTGAGCCGCCCGGTCGACTGGTCGCCGCTGGCGGGTAGTGACCCGGTACCGGGAGACCCGGATCGGGTCGAGCAGCTGGGCAGGCACTACCGGCGAGTCGCACAGGCGATCAATGACGCCGCGGCGAAGCTGCGCCGCATCGCCGACCACCAGGACATGCAGAGTGACGCGGTGGAGGCGTTCCGCGCCACCGCACGTGAGGTTGCCGACGACATCACCCGAGCGCACGAACGCTACGACGGTGTCGGGCAGGCGCTCATCGGCTACGCACCAGAGCTCCGCGACGCGCAGTCGGAGTCGGCCGCCGCGCTGGTGCAGGCCAAACAAGCCGAGGCCGACGAGCTCACCGCCAACCGGCTCGCCAGCGCAGCCCAGGGGCGAATAGACGCCGCGCCCGACGGTACCGACACCACCACCGACCAGGGCTCCCACCGGCGGGCACTCGCTGCTGCCGACGCTGCTACCGACGCCCGCGCAGCGGCTCAACGACGCCTGGATCAGGCAACCGACGCCCGAGACACCGCCGCACAACGCGCGTCGAGCCTGATCCACGAGGTCAAGGACTCCGGGGACCTCAATGACAGCTGGTGGGACAACTGGGGCGCCAAGGTCGTCAAGTGGATTGTCAAGATCGCGGACGTGGTGGCGGTGGTCGCCGGTGTGCTGGCGCTTCTCGTCGGCTGGATCCCGATCATCGGTCAAGCGCTGGCCGCCGTCCTCGGCACGATAGCGCTGGTCGCCTCGCTGGTGTCGTTGCTGGGCAACGTCGCCTTGGCCGCCACCGGCCAGGCCGAGTGGTCGGCCGTCGCGTGGTCGGCCATCGGGGTGCTGAGCTTCGGCATCGGCCGGGCCGCGATGGCCGGACTCAAGGTGTCGGTACAAGGGGCGCGCGGTGCCTCCCGGCTGGCCGCTGGACGGCTGGCCGCCCAGTCCCCGGCGGCCCGGGCCGCCGCCGGGCTACCGTCCTCGGGCAACTCGATGACGGCTATCCGGTCGATGCTGGGTACGGCGAACCCGATGACCAGGAGAGCGGCCCGTACCGCCGCCCAGCAGTCTCGGGCACACGGTCTCCTCCCGTCGACTGGCAATATCGGGCGTGACCTGCGAGCTCTACCCGGCGAGTTCGGCAGCAACGTCCGCGCTCTGCGCAATGCAGACTGGGGCGAGGCCCTGAGCCAGGCCCGACACGGTGGGCGGCCCAGCACGATGCAGGCCCTCGGACAGCATGACGCGGCCAGCGGCGTGCAGGACATCAGCAGGGTTCACGATGTCGTCCGGGCCAGCGACGAGGTCGCCCCCCACTTGTCGGATGCTGTTCGGCAGAGCCATCTGTTCTACGGATCGACCGCGTCCGCGACTCTTGTCACGACGACAACAGGCGCTGGCCTGGTGCCTTCACCCTCGCCAGCCGATGCGCTCAGCCTTCCCCCTGCCGACCGCCAGACCGATATGGCTGGTGCAGGAGCCCCACGGTGAGCAACCTGCGCCCCCTGGGCTCCTACGAGCTGTCTGCTCCCGACACCTGGGGGTTGATCCCGGTGAGCGAGGGCGATCCGGGATGGGCCCAGGACACTGCGATGCTGCTGTGTGACGGCCAGGAGCCGCAGGACGCACTGGCCGCCCGGCTGGAGCGCATCCATCCCGAGCTGATCGCCGATCCACACCTGCTACTCGCGGTGTGGGTTCCCGACCGTGCGATACCCGAGGTGGCCGGGCTGATGACGGTCGACTGGGTGATGCCGGACGACGGCCGCCCACTGGACCGGGCGTCCTACCGTGGGTTGATCGACCCGGACCGGCGCACCGGGCATCAGGTCTTCGGTCGCCATGTCGACGAGATCGAGGTGCCCGCGGGTCCGGCCCTGATGGTGCGAGAGATCATCGCCCGTCCGGACTCCCGCTGGTACTCATGGCGCAAGACGCTGCAGGAGAACGTGATCTACACTGTTTTCCCGCCCAGTTGTTCCGACGCGCTGGAACTGACGTTCCTTACCTTCGCCATCGATCGCGGCGACGAGCTCGCAGTCGACGCGGCGGCTGTGCTCGACACCCTGCGCGTCACCCTGGAAGGAGCGTTCGGCTGATGACAGACCGGCAGCTGATCGCTCGTATCGCCGGGACAGGGTCCTTGGCCAGCATTCCCGGCATTCCGCTGTTGCTCCTCGTCGGGGTGGTCCTCTTCCTCGTCGCGGTGGTGTCGTCGAACATCAGCGGGTCGCTGCCCGACTACTGGTCCCTGGTGGCGCTCGGCTGGCTGACCGCCCTGTTCGCCCTCGCGATCGTCGGTGTCCTCACCGGCTACTGGCTGCCCCGGGTCGAGCTGTTCCGTCGTGGCGAGGGACCCTACGTGCCGGCGCTCGACAACTGGCTCCTGAGCTATGTGGGAGTCCTTCCCGTCGTGGGGTTCACGGCGCTGATCATCAAATGGGACGGAACGTCAGCCTGGCCGTACGTACTCGGCTCGATCTCCGTGGCGCTGGGTCTCGGAGCTGTCATCGACAGCCAACTGGTGCTCCGGCGGGCCGCGTCGCGGAGGCAGCGGGGTGGCAGCGGTGGTTGAGCCGAGCGTGGTCACCGTCGTCGATGTCCGGGTGGTGCTGCCCGACCACTGGTGGGCGATCCCGCTGCAGCCGCCCGAGGCCCGGGAACGGTCGGTGGAGCGACTGGTCGAGCGGCAGTTCGCCGGGGTCGACGACCAACCACTGCTGCGTGTAGATACTCGCAAACAGCTACTGGCCCAGGCCGGGACGGCGGCGGCGTCCGACGCACGGTTGATGGCATTGAGCCTGCAGCAGGTCGGCGGTATCCCGGTGCCGGCGTCGCTGGTGGTGCACTGGATCGACATCGCTGCCCGTCCCGACAGCACGCCGGGCGACGGGTCGCTCCTGCTGGGCCTCCAGGATGAGCTCCGGCCCACGCCGGGAGTGGCGACACCGCCGGGGTTCGTGCTCGATCTCGGGCAGATGCCAGCCGGCACGGTACTGCGCCGGGTGCATGAGCAGCCCGCCGAGCTGCAAGGCGCTGAGCCCATGCCATCGCTGATCGCGGACTACTGGCTCGAACGTCCCGATGGCGGGGGGCTGGTGCAGCTCGCCTTCGGCACCCCCATGGTGCTCTTGCGCCAGCCGCTGCTGGAGCTGTTCGACGCCATCTCCGGGGCGCTGCGCTGGGTCAGCGCCAACGAACCGACATGACGGACCCGCGGACCGACGAAGAACGGACCTGATCGGGTCAGTTCGCCGAACCGCGCAGCTGACGCAGACACTGTTCTCAGTCGCCAGCGATCACCACTGCCCGGATTGCTGGAGGTAGGCGGAGTTCAGAGCTATGGCGACGCGAAGGGCCACTTCAGGACGGAGGTGGGCTCCACGTGGTGAGCGAACGTGGCGAGGATCCGAACGCGACGGTGCGCGACGACCGACCTCCGACCCCGGAACAGGCCCGCCAGGAGGCCGCGGACCGGCGAGCGGCGAGCGTACCTTGCTGGCCCTGCGCGTGGTCGCGATCATCACCGTGGTCGTGTTCGCCGCCCTCGGTATCCTCACCGATCCCGACGTCGGTCCGGTGATCGAGTCCCCATCCGTCCGCATCCTGTCGCTGGAGATCTTCGCACTGCTCGGGGTCGCCAGCCTGGTGGCGGTGATCGTGTGCCGCCGGCCCGCGCGCCGCCGGGTGTTCTGGCTGCGGGAGTCCATCGTCGCGGCTGGTGGGTTGTCCATCCTCAACGGTGGGATAGGGCTGATCGGCGGGTTCCGCATCGGGCTGGCCGCTGCGCTGATCACCGGAGTGGCGACGTTGATCCTGCTGTACGTGTGGCGGGAACGGTGAGCCGCGCTGATGGCCGCTCCTGACCCGTCGCCGGTTCACGACGCGGCGCCCGCCCCGTCCGGGTACACGATGGTGCTGCCCCCGGGGTGGTCGCGGATCCCGCTGCGCCGTGGCACCGAGCAAGCGATCGGCAGGATCCTCGACCGGGCCTTCGCCGGGCTGCCCCGCGACCGGGTGGCCTCGCTGCGCCACGAGCTCCAGCTGCGGTTGCGGGACCTGGCCGGGCGCGCCCGGGAGAGCTGCGGGCTGGACCTGTACCTGCCGACGGGACAGATGGGCGAGGTCACCGCCGCCGCGTCGTTCGTGGTCGCGGAAATGTCGCTGGTGTCGGCAGAGCCGATGGACCCGGCGATGCTGGTCGCCCGGCTGGTCGCCGACAGCGACCACACCAGCACGGTCGAGCTCGCCGGGACGGCCGGGACCAGGACCGAGCACGTCGCGGCGGCGGACGCCGAGCAGGGCGTCGAGCACGGATCCCGACGGGTCGACTACGTGCTGCCGGTTCCGGAAGATCCGGACCGGTGGGTCATCGTCTCGTTCAGCACGCTGGGGTCGGGTGACCCGACCGACGAGTTCGCGCAGCTGCTGGTCGAGCTCTTCGACGCGATCATGACGACGTTCCGCTGGAGGCGGCCGTGAGCGGTTGGCCCGAGACCGACTACGACCCGGCGGTGTGGATCGAGCTGCCCAGGATCTGGTGCGAAGACACCTGGCCCGACCACCAGGTCTGGGCGCGGGACATCGCCGAGGCCTGCTGGGGCGACTCCGGGATGACCCCCGGAGAGGGCGAGCTGGACAACCTGGCGCTCACGTTGGCCATGTTCGCGCAGCGACTGCAGTCCGGTGAGCTACCCGCCGAGGACTTCTTCCTGCACCTGCCCGATCCGCGGATGATGCCACTGCAGGTATGCCTGGGCGCCTGGGACGCCACGGGCGAGCGGGACGCGGCACTGCTCGAGCTGACCGGAGTCGAGGACCCGGATGCGGTGGAAGCACCGATCGTCGAGGTCTTCACCACCGAGCACCTGGGTAAGGGGCTGCGCACCCTGCGGTACTGCCCGTTCGACCCCGGCCCTGACGCCCCGCCAGCGCCGGGAGCGCTCTACGCGAGTCTGAACTACGCGTGGCGGGTGGACGAGCACAACACCGACATCTGGCTGTTCACCTCCTGCCCGGACCTCGCCCGGCTCATCCAGAGCATCGACGACATCGACACGTTAGCCCGCGGGATCCGGATCGTCCCGGACACCGAAGAGTCGGAGCGCCCCCTCCTCTTCCCAGCCTGACCGGAGCGGCTCACCTGCTGGGTCCGTACGCCAGGTGGGGCGAACCTGGCGTCAGGGTCGGCAGCCGGCCGCGCAGCGCACTAGGGTGCCGGAGTGGATCACGAGGAGAACCCCACCCCGACGATCAACCCCGGCGCCCCGGACCCGGCCACCGTCGACCGGATCCTCGCCGGTGCACACCACGATCCGCACGCGGTGCTCGGCGCCCACGCCCATCCCGACGGCATCCTCGTCCGCGCCCTGCGGCCGCACGCCGACGCGGTGCAGGTCGTGCGGGAGGGCAGCAGCACGGGTCACCCGCTGGTCAAGGTGCACGACGCCGGCCTGTTCTCCGGGGTGGTGCCCGGACCGCCCGGGGACTACCGGCTGGCCGTCCGCTACGGCGAGCACGTCGACGTCGTCGACGACCCCTACCGCTGGCTGCCCACGCTCGGCGAGGTGGACCTACACCTGATCGGCGAGGGTCGCCACGAGCGGCTGTGGGACGTGCTGGGCGCGCGCGTTCGCCGCTACGACACACCCGCCGGTCCGGTCACCGGCACCAGCTTCGCGGTGTGGGCGCCGACGGCGCAGGGCGTGCGCGTCACCGGCGACTTCGACGGCTGGTCGGGCTGGACGCACCCGATGCGCGCGCTGGGCAGCACGGGGGTGTGGGAGCTGTTCGTCCCGGGCGTCGGGCCGGGCACCCGCTACAAGTTCCGCATCCTCGGCGCCGACGGGCACTGGCGCGACAAGGCCGACCCAATGGCCTTCGCCACCGAGGTCCCGCCGGCGACGGCGTCGGTGGTCGACGTCTCGAGCCACGAATGGGCCGACGCCGAGTGGATGGCGGCGCGGGCGCAGCGTCCGGCGCACGCGGGCCCGATGAGCGTCTCCGAGGTGCACCTCGGGTCCTGGCGCCAGGGGCTGAGCTACCGAGAGCTCGCGCACCAGCTCGTCGAGTACCTGGACGAGACGGGCTTCACCCACATCGAGCTGCTGCCCGTGGCCGAGCACCCGTTCGGCGGCTCCTGGGGCTACCAGGTCACCTCCTACTACGCCCCCACCGCACGGTTCGGCGCGCCCGACGACTTCCGCTACTTCGTCGACCACCTGCACCAGGCCGGCTACGGCGTGATCATCGACTGGGTGCCGGCGCACTTTCCGCGTGACGAGTGGGCGCTGGCGCGCTTCGACGGCACCCCGCTCTACGAGCACGCCGACCCGCGCCGCGGCGAGCAGCTCGACTGGGGCACGTTCATCTTCAACTTCGGACGCACCGAGGTACGCAACTTCCTCGTCGCCAACGCGCTGTACTGGCTCGAGGAGTTCCACATCGACGGCCTGCGGGTCGATGCGGTGGCGAGCATGCTCTACCTGGACTATTCCCGCCCCGAGGGGCAGTGGCTACCCAACGTCCACGGCGGCCGGGAAAATCTCGACGCGGTGGCGTTCCTGCAGGAGATGAACGCGACGGTGTACCGGCGCCACCCCGGCGTGATCACGATCGCCGAGGAGTCGACGGCGTGGCCCGGCGTCTCCCGCCCCACGCATCTCGGCGGGCTGGGTTTCGGGTTCAAGTGGAACATGGGGTGGATGCACGACACGCTCGAGTACGTCGGGCGCGATCCGCTGTATCGCGGTTACCACCACAACCAGCTGACGTTCTCGCTGATGTACGCGTTCAGCGAGAACTTCGTGCTGCCGCTGTCCCACGACGAGGTCGTGCACGGCAAGGGCTCGCTGTGGACGCGGATGCCCGGCGACGCCTGGAACAAGGCCGCCGGGCTCCGTACGCTGCTAGCCTTCATGTGGGCGCACCCGGGCAAGCAGCTGCTGTTCCAGGGTGGCGAGCTCGGCCAGGAGCGGGAGTGGTCGGAGTCGGGTTCGGTGGACTGGCACCTGCTCGACGATCCGCTGCACGCGGGCATCAAGGCGCTCGTCGGCGACCTCAACCGCGCCTACCGGTCCCACCCGGCGCTGTGGACGCACGACACCACACCCGAGGGCTTCTCCTGGATCGACGCCAACGACGCCTCAGGCAACGTGCTGAGCTTCCTGCGCCACGGCGTCGACGCCGACGGTCAGCCGGTGGTGTTGGCCTGCATCGCCAACTTCGCCGGCACCCCGAACGAGGACTACCGAGTAGGCCTGCCGTTCGCCGGCCGCTGGCACGAGCTGCTCAACACCGACGCGGCGGCCTACGGCGGGTCCGACGTAGGCAACCTCGGCACCGTCGAGGCCACGAACCGACCCTGGCACGGCCGCCCGGCGTCGGCGAAGCTACGACTACCCCCGGCTGGCGTGCTGTGGCTGGTCCCGCAGCCGTCCAAGGGCTCGCCTTGACAAGTACCGCAGTGCTCATGAACGTGTAGTCATCTCAAACCTGGGTCTTCGGATGAGTGAGGCGACCCGTCCTGTTGTCGGATGCTCGGCCCGTGGGTTGTCAGGCCATCATACCTCGAATTGTCGGGTAGACTGCTCTCGTGATGTCGGGTCAGGTCGCTCGCCGTGTTGCTCCTGGCCTGGATGCAGCGATGCGAACCAGCCCGGTCGTCGCGATCACCGGAGCACGAACCGCGGGCAAGAGCACCCTGACCCAAACGGTCGTCGACCGGACCGGCGGCACGCTTGTCGATCTCGACGATCCGGCTGTGCGGCGACTGGCCGCCGCCGATCCGGCCGCGTTCGTCCGCGACCTCCCCGAGCCGGTGGTGATCGACGAGTTCCAGCGGGTGCCCGATCTGCTCGGTGTGATCAAGGCCGAGCTGAACCGAGAGTGGCGACCTGGCCGCTTCCTGCTGGCCGGATCCGCCCGGCACGACGCCGTGCCCGAGCTCGCCGACTATCTGACCGGCCGGGTGGAGCTGCTCCGGCTGTGGCCGTTCGCGATGGCGGAGCTGGAGCCCGGCGCTTCTTCGGTCGTCGACCGGCTGTTCGCGGGCGAGGTTCCGCGACGCCGCACCTCGGCGATAAGCCGTGCCGAGCTGGTGGAGATCGTGCTGCGCGGTGGCTATCCGATCGCAGTCGGCTTGCCCGCCGATGCGCGGTCGCGGTGGTTCGCCAACCTGGCCGAGCTCGTCGTCGAGCGGATCTCCGACGACGTGACGACCGTCCGCCGCTCTGACACCCTGCGGCGGTTCCTGAGGCTGGCGGCGGCGAACACCGGGCAGACACGTAACGCCGCCGACCTCGGCCGGGACGTCGGGTTGGGCCGCGACCAGGCAGCGACCTACCTGCGACTGCTGGAGCTGGTCTACCTGACCGTCGAGCTACCGGCCTGGTCGACGAACCCGTCCTCGCGGGCGACGAAGCGACCGAAGATCCACCTCGTCGACAGCGGTCTCGCCGCGCATCTGCTGGGTCTCGATGCAAGTCGGCTGGCACCGAACGATCCGGTCGGTGCGGAGCACTTCGGAGCCCTGCTGGAGACGTTCGTGGTGACCGAGGTGATCAAGCAGCTCGGGTGGTCGGAGACCGCGGCTCGCCCGCACCATTACCGGACCGCCGACGGCCTGGAGGTCGCTCTGGTTCTGGAGGCGAACGACGGGCGGGTCGTCGCGATCGAGGTGAAGGCCGGGAGCCAGGTCGGCTCCGCGACGGTCCGCGGTCTGGTGCACCTGCGCGAGCGGCTCGGTGAGCGGTTCGTGGAAGGGTTGCTGCTCAACACCGGTGATCAGGCTCAGCGGATCGGTGATCGGCTCACCGTTGCGCCGGTGGAGTGGTTATGGCGCGACACGTCCTGACTACCGGCCTGGTGACCTGCGGAGGGAGAACCATGGCCAAGCTGATCTACTCGGCGACCATGTCGCTCGACGGCTACATCGCCAACCCCGGCGGCGACATGTCCTGGCTCACCGAGCATATTGTGGGCGAGAACCCTGCGGCGGACCGCCTGCTGGCCAACCTCGGCGCGATCCTGGTCGGCAACAGAACTTTCGGCGGCGATGACCCGAACCGCGGCACCGGCAGGGAAGGCGCGTACGGCGGCGAGTACCACGGCCCGGTGTTCGTGCTGACCCACCGGCCGCCGGCCGAGCCACCCGCGGGCGTCACCTTCGTGGGCGACCTGCACAGCGCGGTCGCGCAAGCCAAGGGGGCCGCCAGCGATAAGGACTACGTCAACATTCTCGGCGCGAACGTCGCCAAGCAGTGCATCGAGGCGGGGCTGCTCGATGAGATCCTGGTGCTCGTCGCTCCGGTGCTGCTCGGTGACGGCGTGCGCATGTTCGACCACCCGGGCGGCACGAACGTGCGGTTGGCGCCGATTCCCGGCGAGACGGCGCAGTGGTACAGCGTCATCTACTGATCCGTGGTGTCGGCGGACCCTGACGACGTCGGCGCGGGTCGTCCTGCTCGCATTCGATCAGTTCGAGTATGACGTTGTGCTCGTTCTGGGTCAGTCGGCCGTGTGCGCGCTCGGTGTCGGCCCAGCTGGCCAGGCCGACCTGTATTTCGTCGATATCGAGCCCGGCGGCGGTGGCGAGGTCGTCGACGGTGGCGCCGTGGGTCAGTGCCTCGTGGGCGAGGTGCCAGCGGTCGGTGGCGACCCGGTCGACGAGGACACCGGCGCACACGAGCCCGGCCAGGGCGAACTGGGCGACGTCGGCCCGTGTCTGCGACTGGAGCTCGACGTGGGCGCGGGTGCGGGCGCGGACCACTCTGCGGCTGTGGTCGAGGTAGCCGTCGAGGAGCCGGTTCAACGGGACGGTGCTGGGCAGGTCGTCAGGGTGCAGGGGTGTGTCGGGAACACTGGTCATGGGTGGGCCTTCCGGGCTAATCGAGGTTCCGGCCGGGGTGGTCGTGCATCCGGTCCGGGACCGTCTGCGGGGGAGGGGTCACGCCAGTCGCTGGGGGAGGGTCGGGTGGGGTGGGGGGGGGTGGGGTGGGCTGTCGGGTTTCACCGCGCCGGGTGCCCGGTGGCGGCCGCCGGCCCTGAGCCGCATCCGACGAGCCGGTCGGACCAGCGCGTCGCGTACCCGGGTGGCGGCGGTGGCGATGAGGACGCCGAGGCGGTGGCGGATGCGGTGGCGGCGGCACAGCCGCGGTGGCGGGTCGCCGTTGGGGGGTAGGTCGATGCCGCGGCCGCACGTGCGACAGCGAGAACGGATCAGCATCAGCGGGTGCCTCCGGTGCTGTGGGCGTCGGGGGCGGCGGTCAGGTTCTCGTGGGCGAGGGTCGCGAGGCTGTGTAGCCGGCATGGCCAGTGCTGCCACTCAGGCCGTCCGCTGCGCGGGCAGGCCGTGCAGCGGCCGTTGCCGTCGTCGACGTGCTCGGCGAGGACCCGGTCGACCAGGGCGCGCTGACGGGCGAGGGACTCGACAAGTGGGGAGTCATCCACGGCGCGACTCCTGGCCGATCAGCGGATACGGACCCCGTCGGCAGTGGTGGCGCCCTCGGATCGTGAGCCCGTCGTCACGGTGGGGGGCCAGCGACACCCATCCGACCGGCGTCGTCGTCGGTCGCGTCCCATCCCAGCTCATAGAACACCCCTTTCGTCGGTTCTCCCGCGATCCACCGTTGCTCGGGTCGGCATACCCGCAGTCAGCAGCGCGTCCGGGCGTGTCGGTGGGTCCGGTCACGCGGTGTCGTCATCGTCCAGCTGGCCGGCGGCCTCGGGACTGACCCACACCAGGCGGCCGGTGAGGGGTGGACGACGGGCGAACCCGTCCACCGCGACCTCCGGTGAGGGCAGGCGCACGCATGCATCGCCCTCCCCGAGGATCACGGCGGCGTGGTCCTCGAACGCCAGACCCCACGCCGCGATCCGGGCGTCCGCCCGCTCGCCGTACACCTGGACCACGGCGAACAGGCGAGGTGCGGCGCTGGCCACCATCCTGTCGAGCAGCTCGGTGAACTCCGCCTCGTCACACAGCGGGGGCAACGCGGACGGGTCGACGTCCTCCGCCGGTTCTTCCTCGCGCTGGTCCCCATCGACCTCAGGTGCAGGTGCTTGATCTACCGCGGCTACCATCATGTCCTCCTACGCACCGTACGTACACGGATGTTCCTCGTAGGATCATGATAGACATGGACGTCCAGATTTAAAACGAACGTCTATATACTCACTCGAATGGCGTACGGACGCGTGCGTCAGCACTCGTCAGTGCGGAGGTTGATCGTGACCCAGGACAGCGGCCCTGTCAGCGCGACGGTCCGGCGGTGGCAGCTCACCGAGAAGCTTCGCCAGCTCCGCGAACAGGCCGATCTCACCCATGACCAGGTCGTCGCCGAGCTGCGCAAAGGGCCGGGCAGGTGGTCGCGCCCCAAGCTCTCCCGCATCGAGAACCGCCTGCACGGCATCAAGCCGCGCGAGGTGGAGCAGATGCTCGATGTCTACGGCGTGACCGACCAGGACCTCCGCGACTGGCTGCTCGAGCTCGCCAGCACCGCGAACGAGCGCGGCTGGATGGTCGACATCCGCAAGAACGTCCCGCGGAACTTCCACGAGATGCTCGAGTGGGAGGCCGCGCTGGTGGCGCGCCGCCAGTTCGAGACGCTGCTGGTGCCAGGGCTGCTCCAGACCGCCGAGTACGCCCGCGCGCTGATCAGCGGCATCCACCCGGACCTCGCCGAGGGCGAGGTCGAACGGCGGGTCGCCGCCCGCCTCACCCGCCAGCAGCTCCTCACCCGCGCCACACCACCCCGGCTGCACGCCATCCTGGACGCCGGGGTGCTCGAACGACCGGTCGGGTCGCCGCTGGTGATGCGCAACCAGCTCCGCCGGCTCGTCGAGGCGGCGGACGCCCCGCACGTCACGATCCAGGTGCTGCCGAAGTCCGTGGGAGCCAGCCCCGCGCTGGAGGGACCGTTCTCGATCCTGACGCTGCCCGATCCCATGCCGGACGTCGGCTACGCCGAGGGATCGGGCCGCGCGGTCTACCTCGAAGATCGGGAGCGCGTACGGACCTACACGTTGCGCTTCGGTATCCTCACCGAGCAGTCCCTGTCCCCGGCCGACTCGGTGAAGCTGATCACCGATGCCGCGAACGGCTACGGATGACCCCTTGAAGGAGGTCGCGGGATGACCGACGACGCACTGGCCCACGCCCGGTGGCGCAAGAGCAGCTTCTCCGGCGGCGGCGGCGCGGACGTCCCGGACTGCGTCGAGGTCGCCCCGCTACGAGACGGCCGGGTCGCCGTGCGCAACAGCAACCACCCCGACCAGGGCGCGGTCCTGTTCACCCGCGCCGAGCTGGACGCCTGGATCACCGGCGTCAAGGCAGGCAAGTTCGACGACCTCACCTGACCGTTCAACCCACCACCGGAGGCCGCGCCCCCATCACCACGGCGCGGCCTCCGTCGTCCCAGCTCCTTCCACGTGGTGTACACGACCCCTACGGCAGCTCACAGAGCCGTTGAGTGATCCGTTGCTCCACTGAAGGTCCGCGACCTGCGTGAACAGTATCCGGGAGCGTCGCGGTTCAGGAGCTGACGGCGACCAGCTCAACCGGTTCAGCATCGCAGTCTACCGCTCGAACCGATCTTCCACGGGTGGGCGGCAGCATCAAATGCCGCGAGGCACCAGGTCATTGACAGGGGTGCGCCGTAGAGTTGCCAAAGAGCTACGGCGGGATGGAGGGGTGATGGCGCGGTCCGACCTGGTCATCGACCTCGTCGAGGCGCAGCGGCGCGGGGACGTCGCGCGCTTTCGGGTGCTGGTGGAAGCGATCATTGCCGAGGAGCGCAGCAACCAGCACCATCTCGTCGCCGACCGGCTGTCGGAGCTGATCACCACCGCGGGAAGCACAGAGCTGCTGACCCGCGACGACCGCGCCCGGCCGATGGCCGACCTGCTGCACGAGATCGTCCCTCGCCGCCGGCTCGTCGACGTGCAACTCAGCGAGGAAGTAGCCAGCGCGACCGCGGAGGTGATCGAGGAGCACCATCGAGCTGAGCTGCTGCGCAGTCATGGCATCGAACCGCGCAACCGCATCTTGCTCGACGGCCCGCCGGGCAACGGCAAAACTAGCCTCGCCGAGGCCATCGCCGCGGAGACCCTGCTACCGCTCTACGTTGTGCGCTACGAGGGTGTGGTGTCAAGTTTCCTCGGGGAGACGGCTGGCCGGCTCGACCACGTCTTCGAGTTCGCCCGCACCCGCCGCTGCGTGCTGTTCTTCGACGAGTTCGACACCCTTGCCAAGGAGCGGGCCGACACGCACGAGACAGGAGAGATCAAACGCGTGGTCTCCACGCTGCTGCTGCAGATCGACCGACTGCCTGCACACGTCATCGTCGTGTGCGCCACCAATCACGGCGAACTGCTCGACCGTGCCGCGTGGCGACGCTTCCAGCTGCGCCTGACGCTAAGCCCGCCGTCTCGGGCCGAGGCCACTCGGTTCCTGCAGTCGTTGGTCGCTCACCTCGGTGGCGGCCTGGGTCTGGCGCCCCGCACGCTGGCCGACCGGCTGCCGGGAGCCAGCTATGCCGAGCTGGAGCAGTTCGCGCACGACGTCCGGCGACGCTACGTCCTGGCCCTTCCCAGCGCTGACCTCAACGAGATCGTGTGTAGCCGGCTCCGTCAACGGAGGGCTCAACCGACCTCATGACCGACGCACGTCCACTGCTGGCGTTCGGACCACCGATCAGCGAGCCGATTCCTCCTGGACCTCCACGGTTCCCTCGCCCACCGCGCGGACCGTCAGCGCAACGTCAGGGCGAGCGGTTAAAGCCCCAGTTCATGGCACTGAGCGAGGCGCTGACGGCCGAGCGCGCCAGGACCATGGCGACCACCGATGAGCAGGACCCTGAACTGGTCGTCGTCTTCGATCTGGCAGGCACGGTCACCGAGTTTCACCGGTCGGTGGCCGGGATCGACGGGCTGGAGTTCCTCGCCGAGCTCACCGAGGACGAGGCCGAGGCCGACGCAGACTTCGCAATCGTCAAGGCCGAGGGTCCCACCAGCCAGCCCGTCCCGGAAACGCTGTACACGGTGATGTCGAACGCACGCGCGGTCGCTGAGCTGGTTCGGCTCTTCACACGGTGGAAAGCCGACCCAGACGAGCCCTTCCCTGCCGGACTGGCCCCGCTCAGGACAGCGTTCGCGCAGCTCAGGGCAGTGCGCCGGTGGGGGCCAGCCGACCGGGTCCGCGAGACCGGGCTGCTGGAGGCCTGGCGTGAGGAGGTCGCCGTCGTGGGCGGCCGGGGCTTGTCGCGTGTGGAGATCGAGCTATGGTTTCGAGTAGACGATCGCAAACGCGCTGCCGTGCAGACCCGGGTTACGCAACTGGTGGCGGACGCCCATGGCACCGTCGTGAGCTCCGCAGTGATCCCGGCCATCCGGTACCACGCGCTGCTCGTGGACCTGCCGCCCAACCAGATCGACACAGTCCTGGCCGAAGGTCCCGACGCGATCGCGCTGCTCGTTTCCGACACGATCGCGTTCGTGGCGCCCGCTCAGCCGATGGGACTCCCTGGTCTCGAACCGGCAGAGTATCTGTCTCCGGCCGACGCCGTGCTGCCCGCGGAGAGCAGGCCGCGGACAGCGCTGCTTGACGGCCTGCCGCTGGTCAACCACACGACACTCACCGGCCGGCTCCTCGTCGACGATCCGGACGACTACGCCTCTCGGTACACCAGCGCTCGGCAGCACCACGGCACAGCCATGGCGTCGCTTATCTGTCACGGCGACCTATCGTCACCCGGTCGGCCGCTGTCCAGCCGGCTTTACGTGCGACCTGTGATGGAGCCACACCCGTACTTCGACACCGAAACCCTCGCCCGGGACCGCTTGCTCGTCGACCTGCTGCACCGCTGCTTCCACCGCATGTTCGAAGGCGACGGCACGCATCCGGCGGTAGCTCCGAGCGTGCGCATCGTCAACCTGTCTCTCGGTGACCCGGCACGGGTGTTCGTGCGTCGGGTCAGCCCGCTCGCCACACTGCTCGACTGGCTGGCCGATCACTACAACCTGTTGATCCTGGTGAGCGCCGGTAACCACCCGGGCTCACCGGTGGTCTCTGTCGAGGCGGTGAGCGATGTCGACGGGATGCGGAAGGAGATGCTCCACACCCTGCACGGAGAAGCACGGCACCGACGGCTCCTGTCTCCCGCCGAGGCCGTCAACGTAGTGACGGTCGGAGCCGTTCACGACGACGCGACGGAGATTCCTCCGTCGGACACCGTGCTCGACGCGGTCGGGCGCGGGATGCCCGCCAGCTACAGTGCCGCCGGTACCGGACACCAGCGGTCGGTGAAACCGGAAGTGCTGATGCCCGGTGGCCGGCAACTGTTCCAGCGCCCGCTACCCGGGGCGCGTGGCGCCGTTGAGCTTCAGCGAGCCCGCCAGACCGCTCGTGGACCCGGCTTGCTCGTCGCCTCCCCTGGGACATTCGGCGCTGACGCCACGGCCTACGGTGTCGGCACGAGCCACGCGACGGCGCTCGCCACTCGGATGAGCCACGGAATCTTCGACGTACTCGACGAACTCACCGCCGAAGGCAGCAGCTTCCCATTTCCGGACCCGCAGTACCATCCGGTGCTGGCCAAGGCACTCCTGGTGCACAGCGCCAGCTGGCGAGACCTGGCGGCTCCCCTCACCGACGTGCTCGGGCTCAACAGGGGTGGACTGACGAAGGCTCTGGGATACGGACGGGTCGATCCCCACCGTGTCGCTACCGCAGCCCGAACCCGCGCCGTTATGCTCGGTGCCGGTTCCATCATGGACAAGCAGCGCCAGCAGTTCAGCCTGCCACTGCCGCCTGCGCTGCACGCGACAAAGGAGTGGCGCCGGTTGACGCTCACACTGGCGTGGATATCACCGGTCAACCCGCGGTCCCAACGCCACCGCATGGCCAAGCTGACGATCGAGCCACCCGCCAACGCCTACGGGGTCACACGATGCGAGGCGGATTACCATGCGGTCGGGAGAGGTACGGTGCAACACGAGATCCTGGAGGGCAACTCCGCCCTTGCGTTCGTGTCCGGCGACGCCGTCGCCGTCAACGTCGACTGCCGCATCGCTACCGGCTGGCCCAACTCCGCGATCCGATACGGACTCATCGCGTCGATCGAAATGCACACGACAGTCCAGGCCGACATCTACGCGCAGATCCGCGACGCCCTCCGAGTCCAGGCGCGGAGTCGTACACGCGTGACGCCTCGTCGGTGAGGCACGAACAGCCCACGGCCCCGGCCGTGACGGTGACCAAGACGCCGGGTACATCATGGAGGAATCGTCACAGCACCAGGATCGTATCCGGGAGCGCCGCTGTTCAGGAGCTGACAAGCAGCGCGGAAGGACGGACGGTCGCGACAGCTTCGCCGCGGTCGACGAGCTCGGTGATCCGTTCCCACCCCGGTGTACTGGTGCCAGCCGCGTGCAGCGCGGATCGAACGAACGCCTGCGCCCGGTGCAAAGCTTCGCCAGGGTTGTCGGCCAGCACCGACACACAGAATTCGACGGTGCCAGCTTCCAGGTCCGCACCAACATCGGCGTCGGCCTCACCCGGCTCGACGTCCAGCGCGATCATGATGACGTCGAGGTCCTCGGTGGGTTCGCCCTGGCAGTGCAGCTCGACGTAGAACCAGCGGGTCACCACACTGGGGCCTCGGTGACGTGGACCGCGCGCAGCAGCACCAGCACGTCGTTGCCATAGGCCATCGCGAGCTTGGTGCGCTTGGTCTGCGAGGTCGGCAACCGCCAGGTGGCGACGCAGGCGCCGTAGCGACGTCCCCAGTCCGGTAGGTCGATCACCGCAGGCAGCCATTCTGGCGCGACCACCGCCACGGCCTCCGAGCAGGCGCGCACGCTCTCCCCGGCCAGCTCCACCCGCCGCTACCAGACCCTCGGTCTGGAGGGTGGGCAGCAGCAGACCCAGCACCCACGCCTCCAGACCGTGCTCCACGGCTCGGGGCGGAACTCGCAGAGCACCGACGGGTCGAGGGGTTAGTCAAACAGGTCGTGGATGGTCTCGGCGGTGACCGCGCGACGCACCCAGGTGTCGAGCTGGTCGAGGTCGGCACACTCGGCGATGCGGGTGCGGGTGTCGGGGGGAACGTCGATCCCGCGGGCGTCGAGCACCGCCAGCACCGCCCGAGCCTCACCCGCGGCCTCGCCCTCCGCTATGCCTTCCTCCTTACCCGCGGCCTTGCCCGCGGCCTTGCCTGCGGCCTCGCCTTCCTCCCTACCCTCGAAGAAATAGCGACGTGCGAAGTCACTGCGGTACTCATACGTTCCCGTGGCCATGAGCCCCTCCAAGTAACGCTGCGCAGCCTCCGGCAACACAGCCAACACCAGGTCACAGTACAGCCCACCACGATCAGGATCGACCGTCGCGAGCGCGGCCAGCAGCGCATCCAACACCTTGCTCCGGTTCGGATCGCCCCCATGCGCGATGGCCGAGAGCACCGCCAACTCCGGAGCCCGACCCGCGTACTCGACGTCGGTCACCACCGGCACCCGATCAGGACCCACCACCATCGGCGTCACCACCGCACCGGGCCCCAACTCGATCGGAGCGGCGTACCAGGCAGCCGTCGCGGCATCGACGCAGACCACCAACAGCACCGCCGGACAGCGGAACCGCCCACGCAGCGTGGCCAGGTAGACCGGCCAACTCCACCGCTTATCCGGATCCCGACCCAGCTGGACCTCGACCACCACCGCCCACACCGCCACCCCCGCGACCGACAACACCACCACCGCATCCGCCCGATACTCCGTCGGGGTCAGCACGGTGAACTCCCCGGACTCCACCTCAGCGTGCTCGAAACCCGGCAGCTGGACTCCCAGCCCGTCTGCCAGCAGCTCAGCGGCCAGCGACGGACGCTGCCGAAACATCTCGATCAACACCTCATGCAGACTCGACGGCACATCACGGACGCTACGGGTGACCACCGACAGTCCCGGCCACCCCAGCCGACACCGGACACCGGCACGCGACGGTCACGGCACCGACGTGCGATGCCGCGCGGAGTCCCCTCCGGTATGTCCAGCCATCTCTACCCACTGCCCCGACCCGCGGCTGACCAGGATGCCGGGTACATCATGGAGGAACCGTCACCGCTCCAGGATCCGCCAGTCCGACTCGTCGTCATGGGAAGGCGGCGCGTACCTGTGGCGCTTGGCCCCGCCGCTAGGGTGACGGCTGTCGACGATCGAGAGGGGGCCCGGTGGCGGACACGGTGATCGAGAACCCGATCCTGAACCGCCCCTACGACGAGCCGACCTGCCACTTCGAGTTCGACGCCGACGGCATCACCGACCAGGTGGCGGCGAGCCGTCGCCCGTCGTCAGTACTTCGTCCCGGTCCCGCAGTCGCGCAAGGGCGGGCAGCAGCTGGAGCTGACCGAGCTGACCGCCGACCAGATCCAGCCCAACCCGTTGATCAACCGAATCCGGGAGCACGTCACACGGTGGCGCCACGCCGGCTACTCGAACGTCACCCCGACGACACGGCGACTGCTGGAGTACTGGGCCGACCCCGAGCGCGACAACCGGGTGCTGTTCTGCCAGCGCGAGGCTGCCGAGACCGCGATCTTCGCCGCCGAGGTGGCGCCGCGCACCGGTGACGTCTGGATCCGCAACGACCTCGACACCCTCAACGCCCAGCACAACGACGGGCTCAACCGGGTGGCGCTGAAGATGGCCACCGGATCCGGCAAGACGGTCGTGATGGCCATGCTCATCGCCTGGCAGGTACTGAACAAGATCGCCACGCCGCAGAGCAAGACCTACACCAAGCGCTTCCTCGTCGTCACGCCCGGCCTGACGATCCGCGACCGGCTCCGGGTGCTCCTGCCGTCGGACCCCGACAACTACTTCCTGCTGCGCGACCTCGTGCCGCCCGAGCTGCGCGGCGGGCTCGGCCAGGCGCAGATCGCGATCACCAACTACCACACCTTCCTGCCCCGCGAGCTCGCCGCGGCCCGGGGTGTGAGCCGGCTGACGAAGGACGTGCTCAACCCGGGCGGGGGGCCGAGCCCGTTCACCGAGACCGATGCCCAGGTCGTCACCCGGGTGCTCCGCGACCTCGGCGGCAGCCAGGAGCTCGTCGTGTTCAACGACGAGGCGCACCACTGCTACCGGGGACGCGCGGACGAGGTGAAACTGGCCGGCGCCGACCGCACGGAGGCCACCGAGCGCAACGAGCAGGCCCGCGTCTGGTTCTCCGGGGTGGCGGCGATCAAGAAGGCGGTCGGCGTCAAGACCGTCTACGACCTGTCCGCCACCCCGTTCTTCCTGCGCGGCTCCGGCTACCAGGAGGGCACGCTGTTCCCGTGGGCGGTCAGCGACTTCTCGCTGACCGACGCGATCGAGTCGGGCATCGTGAAGATCCCGCGCATGCCGGTGGATGACAACCAGGTCTCGCGCACCGTCACCTATCTCGACCTGTGGTCCCAGATCCGCGACGAGCTGCCCAAGGGTGGCCGGCGCGGCCAGGC
Source organism: Mycobacteriales bacterium (assembly GCA_038257875.1). Taxonomy (GTDB): domain Bacteria; phylum Actinomycetota; class Actinomycetes; order Mycobacteriales; family Pseudonocardiaceae; genus Pseudonocardia. The sequence goes on along the minus strand of JBBSQN010000002.1, from coordinate 56,712 downwards.
CCCGTTGGACCCGACGCAGGTCCCCGACGTCCTGGAGACGGCGCTGCGCGCGCTCTACGGCGCCTACCAGCGCCGGTTCGAGGAGTGGGAGGCCAGTGCGGAGGCGCTGACCGGCGCCACCCCGCCCGTGTTCATCGTGGTCTGCAACAACACCAGCGTCTCGAAGTGGGTCTTCGACTGGATCAGCGCGTCCAACATGCGCGAGGACACAAGAAGGTGTGCGAGGTCAGGGATCCGTTCAGCAGGGGCCGTCCGGCTCGGGGTCGTCGGGCGGTAAGACGTTGAGTAGGACCTCACAGTCGCAGTAGCCGCCGTTGCCCTCGAGCGCCACCTGCAACGCCGGCCAGGCCACACCCGCGCCGGCGGCCCACTCACGCGCGGCCCGTAGTGAGTGGTCGCACCCGCGTTCCTGCAGGCCCGCCGTGACGGCGGCCGCGAGGGCCTCCCGCTGCCCCGGATCGAGGTTCAGGGGAGGTGCTGGCTCGTCGTCGTCATCCCAGGACAGGTAGCCGTCGAGCTCGTCGTCCAGATCGAAGTAGTTGCTCATGTCCACAACAGTGGCACGAGGCACCGACAGTCTCCGCCCGGATCGGCGCCGACACCGCAGTGCTGTCCCGGATCAGATCCATGATCACCGTTTCGGCGCACAAACCGTCAGATATGACCGGGAAACGCTCCCCATCGGCGATCATGGGCAGGAAGCGGACACGTCGCAGACCACCGGCAGCGCGCGATCCAAGGTCGGTACGGCAGGGCTCGGCGTAGCCCAGACGACCCCAGTGGCCCGCGGTTTCGGGCGTCCACGGGCCTTCGAACAACCATGAGGCTTATTCACGGGCGAGAAGTAGATCATGCTCCACCACGTCTGAGCTGCGGTGATGCTGAACCGTACGCGCGTCCTGAATAAGCCTCCATAGACACCCGATGCCGTGGACCACGGCACAGCCTCACCCCCCGCCCCGGCTAGCCTGCCGACACCACCAACGCGAAGGGGCAAGGATCGTGGGGATAGCCGAGCTGGTCGAACGCAGTGGCACCCTCAAGCGGGAGCTGCTCATCTTCGCGACGGATCCCCGGTTCGAGCAGGCGCTGAGACAGCAGCTTCGACGCCGCTTTGGCGCGCTGATGACGTCCGAAGCGGAGGAGCTCGATAACTTCTTCGACTGGTTCGTCCAGCAGTACCGCCTGCCCGACGGCCGCACAGTGATCGACTGCTTCCTGGAGGAGCGAACCGACCTGTCACAGCCCGAACGGGAGTTCCTGCTCGGCTGGCACGACGTCGTGCAGGGCCACTTCGAGGTGATCGGCCATGAAGGCCCGGTGCTCCTTGCGGTCAACCTGATCGACGAACTCGAGTACCGGATTCGCGCCAACGTCAGATTGGAGGTCTTCGACCAGGCGCCAGCCGGGAGCTTCGTCATCACCCGCGTCGTGCCGGTGCACGACGAATGGCTGGTCAGCGGCGTGTCCGCCATGCTCCCAGCCGACGACCGGGAGGAGCTGCTGAAGATCGCCGCCGACACCGCGATGCGGCACCCCACGCAGGTGTATCGCAACCCCCACCGGCTGGCCCGGGCATGGGAGATCCAGCAGACCCAGCGAACGGCGTTCGTCGAACACTTCGGCGCCGACACCGTCGTGCTCGAGGTGACGGAGCTGAGGGCGCGGATGCGGGAGTACGGCGGCTCACCGGTGACGGACGACTGGGTGTCGGCGATGTTCGACCAGCTGCCCCCGAGGGCCGTGACGATCGGGCTCATCTACGACGAGGAGGACGGGCTGGGGGCGTTCGCCGACTACCGGATGGCCGAGGAGGTCTTCGCCAACCCCCACCTGATCCGCGAGCGCAAGTACCGTCGGCTCATCAAGAAGTACCTGACCGACGACTCCGTCACCCCGGTGCCGCTGGTCCGCCTCGCTGAGCGTGACCACGACAAGGCCGACCAGGTGTTCGGGTGGCTGACCCACCGGCCGGGGTTCTCGTGGGCCGCCGACGGGGAGGCGCTGCTCCGCCACCACAAGCCGTGGTGGTACAAGGGCCCGCGCCTGCCCCGCACCGTGGTGTTCAGTGAACGACTCGCGCCATATGTGACGTCGCCACGCTGAGCCCGTCCGCTGCGGCGCGTCTCTCCTCGTCGCAGTGGTCAAGCCGCACGTGGACACGGGAGGCAATCGATTTCGCGACTCACGCAGCTCCGATCGTCAGGACCCCGACGGTCGATGGCTGCGGGATCGGCTCCCCGTGCCTGCGCAAGCTGTCAACGTGCAACGAGATCGCCTCACGCATCAGACGAACGCACTCGTCGTATGAGTCGCTGACGGCCACGCAACCCGGCAGGTCAGGGCTCCACGCCCCATATCCGCCGTCATCACCCCGCTCCAGGATCACCGCGTACCCAGTCAACGCTGCCTCAGCCCAATGCCTGCCTGCCTCAGGATGCTCCTCGGTACCCGGTGGCAACGTGTCGCTCGGTTTGCCCGCGATCGTGGTCGTGCCTGGCTTGACAGCATGACGGAACTGGCGATGGCTACCGGTGACACGATCCAAGTACGAACCATCGGCCTCGACAAGTTTGATCACCTCGCTGACCTTCAGCGACACCGCCCGACCTCCCTCCCTTGACCGGCGACGAGATCCTGCCTCACCCGCCGGTCAATCGAATCAGGGAGCACGTCACGGTCGACCGCCACGAACTCGAAGTACTGGATTCACTCACCACAGCCACCCAGCATCAACCAGTGCTGGTACGCCACGATCCACTCCGCTCCGGCGGGTGGGGGCGTCGGGAGCGGAAGATCCAGCAGCGAGATCCACTGCTCTGCGGCGCCGCGCACACACCGAGCCACGAGCCGGTCACAGCGGTCGATATCCACCTCGGTGACGGTGACCGGCATGGCCAGCACGACCGTCTCGAACGGGACGACGAGATGATCGACAATCATGGTATAGAGGCCGGCGCGCTGCTCGGCGTCGTCGTAGCAGTCGACCGTGGCCTCCTCGACCAGGTGGTCGAGCTCCGAACGTGTCATCGAATCCACGGCGGCACGATAGCCCCACTGCCCGACAGGCCCCGGCTCGGCGGCCACCTCATCGGCTCGCCACACTTCCCCGATGCGAATCCCGTTCGACACCGAGACCACGGACCCCCACGTCGCGCGTCGCGACGAGCTGGGCGGGCAGTTCGTGCTGGGTCGCCGGCCCGCCGACGACGCCGAGCCACCGGCGATCGACCCGGTCCGGCTGCCCGCCGAGGCCGACCGGCTCGCCGCCATCCGGAATGCCCCGGTGATGCGGCAGCTGCACACGCTCGCCGACTACTGCGCGCCACCCGGGCGTGCGCTGACGGCCAAGGGAAACCTGCGGCTGACCGACGCCCGCCATCTCGTCGAGACCCTCGCAACCGGTGACGACCCGACGATGGACGGCCGCCGGAGCCTGCGCTCCGCCGAGGACCTGCCCGAGCTGAACCGGCTCGTCAACCTCGCGGTGGAGGCCGGTGTCGTCCGCCGACAGCAGGGCAGGCTGCTCGCGGTGGCCCGCTTCGCCGCGCTGGACGAGTGCGCAGCGCACGAGAAGGTGGTGCTCACCGCCATCGACGCCGGCCTGACAAGCCCGCACAGGACGTTCATGTTCCCCGTTCTGGCTCAGGTGCACGCCGTCATCGACCAGTGCGCGGTCGCGCTGCTCACCCAGCTAGTGAGGCTCGGCGACACCGGCGCGGAGATCGACATTCTCGCCGAGCACACGAACCGGATCCTGGCTGCAGCGTTCCCCGGGCTCCACGAGCTGCTGGGTCCCATGCTCCCCGACTGGACGCGCCTGCATCTGGACCGGCTCGCCCAGCTCGGGATGGTCACGTTCAGCGACATCCTGTGTGCAGACTGCGGGTTGCCGGACCACCGGGTCGGGCGTGCCGCGATCACCGCGGCCGGGGTGCCGGTCACGGTCGAGCTGACCCGGCGGACCGGCGTCGAGGTGCACGTCCGGTCGGAGCCCGACACTGCCGACGCCGCCACGATCGTCGACCTGATCGGCACCAGCGACGAGCAGGAGTGGGCGCACGACGCGGCAGTGTGGTTCGCCGCGCAACCCGACCCGTCCGCGGCGATCGTCGCGCTGGCCACCGAGATCACCGCCGAGCACCGCGACACCTTCACGGTGATGTCCGGCATCGGACAGATCGACGAGCTGGCCGGCGACGCGGCCGTCGCCGCGCTCCGGACCCAGCTCGGCGGCCCGCACGACGGGCTGGTGCTGTACTGGCTGCTCGGCAAGGACGCGATCGATCCGGCCACGGTGGACCCCGCCCGGCTCGTTGCCGGCCTCATCGACACCCTCGCCGCGATGCTGGACGTCGCCGGTGGACCGGAGGCTGTCGCCTTCTTCGACAACCAGCCGCAGGACGAGCAACGCGAGTTCCTGGACAGCATCTGGCGGATCGACCACCCACGGCTGCCCGACGTGCTCGACGCGCTCGGCTCCCATCACCCGACCAAGGCGATCGCCAAGGCCGCCCGCAAGGCGCTGATACGGCATCGCAGCCGGCTGGACAGCGCACAGCCGGCTGGCAGCAGTTCCCGGCGGGGTAAGCCGCCGCCTGTCCCTGAAAGGCTGGGGACGACTGTCCGGGGTTGAACTCGGGGAGGATCCCCGAGTCGGCGCAACTTGCCTGCTCATAGAGTCGATGGGTGTGAACGACTCCGTAGTGACCGCATCGTCCCCGAGACCGGTGGGCGCCGCCCGCACCTCACTGTGCTCATCGAGCTCGAAGACCTGGAGAACCGGGCCCGGGCCGCGATGCTCGACTTCGGCGGCACCCTGTCGCCGGAGTCGCTGCGGATGCTGGCCTGCGACGCAGCCGTCGTCCCCATCGTCATGAACGGCACCGGTCAGCCCCTCGACGTCGGCCGCGCCACCCGCACGATCCCCGACGGGCTGCGCCGTGCGGTCATCGCCCGCGACCTCGGGTGTGCCTATCCCGGCTGCGGTCGCCCCGTCCTGGTGCGAGATCCACCACCTGATCGTCTGAGAACACGGCGGTGAGACCGCGCTCGACAACCTCACCATGCTCTGCCGGATCCAGCACCGGCTGATCCACCACTCCGACTGGCAGGTCCATCTCCACAACGGGCTCCCCGAGTTCACCCCACCCCCCTGGATCGACCCCCAGCAACGGCCCCGCTGAAGACCGCTTCCCCACCTGATCGCAGGAACGTAGACAGACGCGGTGGGCGCGAACCTGCACACAGACGAGCCGCTGCCTGCGCTCAACGAATCGACAACGGCGGCGACGCGTACGCTGGCCTCCCATGACGCCCGACCAGCTTGCAGCCCAGCTGCACGGCCGCCCCGAGGTAGCCGGGCTGCGCCTGCTGGTACTGCATGGCTCGCACGGCCGGGGCGACGCGGGACCACACTCGGACTGGGACCTCGCGTTCCTGGCCGACAACCACTTCGACATCACCGGGCTGGTCGTCGCGCTCATCACCGTTCTCGGTACTGACGCAGTCGACGTCGTCGACCTCGCCACGGCGAGCGCACTGCTGCGGTTCCGTACAGCCCGGGACGGCGCACCACTGATCGAGCAACCTGCCGGCGAGTTCGAGCAGTTCCAGATCGAGGCCGTACGGTTCTGGTGCGACGCGGGACCGGTGATCCGGGCAGCGCAGGACGAGGTGCTGGCGGCGTTGGGATGAACCCGGGCATCGACCGCGAGCTGCTCGCCGAACGGGCCGCGACCGTTGAGCGCCACCTCGACCGCGTCGCCGCGCACCTGCCCACGGATCCGACGGACCTGCAACCGATGACCTCGACGACGGACACAGTCGTCCTGCACCTATGGCAGGCGATCCAGGTAGTCCTCGACCTGGCCGTCTCGTCGTGCGTGCGGCTCGGCTTGGGCAGCCCACCCACCTATGCCGACGGGTTCCGCCAGCTCGCCGAGGCTGACGTGGTCCCGGTCGAGCTCGCCGAACGGCTCGCCCGAGCGGCCGGGTTCCGCAACTTGCTCGTCCACAACTACGGGCGGCTCGACCTGGTGCGCCTCCATGCCGTCGCAATCTCGGGCTCGGCAGACCTGCGATCGTTCCTCGCGGCGCTGCGGGACCACCCTGCGGCACTCGACGAATGAGTTCGAACAGACGGTGTCGGTCGCTCCGGCTGGGCACTGGCCGATCCCGAACGCGGCGACCACTCCGCAGGACGGGCACCCGCGACCCCTACCGCTGCACGCCGGTCTGTCAGCGGCTAACCGCTCTCGCGCGGTGACTCGGCAGGGATGATGAGGCTGTGTCGACGCGCACTCCGGACCACACCCTCCGCACGGTCGCGCTCGCCGCCGGGGTCGCGCTGGCCGTCCTGGTCACGGGCTGCGCGCAGGTCGTACCCGGCCAGGCGACAGCCGTGCGACCCACCGTCGCGCTCCCGCTGAGCGCCGAGCAGGTCGCCGCCACTGCCACCGCCACCCTGCAGGAGCTCTGGCGTGACCGGTTCCCCGCCACGTTCGGCCGCGAGTGGACCGACATCGCCACCTTCACGCCCGTGGACACCGCCGACGCCGACGCCCCAGCCCCACCGTGCCTCGATCGCGTCGCCGAGCTCGCGAACCAGGCGCTCTACTGCACAACAGCCGACGCCGTGGTCTGGGACGCCGACGGCTTCATCCCCGAACTGCACAAGAGGTTCGGGCCCGCCGGCGTCGTGGTCGTGTTGGCCCATGAGGTGGGGCACGCGGTGCAGACCCGACTCGGGCTCGACGAGGCGCAGGCCCGCAATCCTGGGCGGTACCCGACGATCCTGCTGGAGGCCATGGCCGACTGCTACGCGGGCGTCGCGCTCGCCCACCTGGCCGACCGGCCCATCGCGGGCCTGCCCCTCGGCGCGAGCGAGCGCGACGAGGCGCTGCTGGCTCTCGTGGGGTTCCGCGACCCGCTCGGGGTGGACCCGAGTCACCAGAGCGCGCACGGCAACGCGTTCGACCGCGTCTCCGCGTTCCAGGACGGCTATCTCGACGGTGCCACCCGCTGCGCCGACATGAGCCTGGACAACCGCGCGTTCACCCAGCGCAGGTTCGGCTCCGTGGACGACCTCACCCGTGGCGGCGACCTCCCGCTGTCCCAGCTGCTCACCGCCGTGGAGAACGACGCGCGCGACTGGTTCACCACCGTGGCGGCCGGGCGCGTACCCGGCTGGCAGGCGCCGCCGCTGCGTGCCACCGGAGGGTGCCCGGCCCGCGAGCTCGCCGCACAGGGACCGGCGCGGTTCTGCGCAGCCGACGGCGCGGTGTCCGTCGACCCCGACGAGCTCGGTCCGTTTCACCAGCGACTCGGTGACTACGCCGGCGCCACGCTCGTGGCAAGCCGCTACGGCCTGGCCGCCCTGGATGCGGCCGGCGCGGACACCACCGGGTCGGCAGCAGGTGCAGCCGCGGTGTGCCTGGCCGGCGCGTACACCGGCCGATTGATCGACCCCGACGGCACCTTCTCGCTCTCCCCCGGCGATCTCGACGAGGCGGTGCAGGTGCTGCTCGAGGGCGACTGGGCCGCACGCGACGCCACCGGGGTGGCCGAGCACGGCGCGCACGGGTTCGACCGCGTCGGCCGATTCCGTGCCGGGCTGCTGGACGGCCCCGACCGCTGCCTGCCGACGCCGTGACCGCTGGCACTACGGGAGCAGGACCTCGGCTCAGAACAGGGCGCGGGCCAGTGCCCGTCGAGCTGCGGCGACCCGCTGGTCATCCGCCACGAACAGCTCGAACAGGCCGACGAGGTGCTCGCGGACACGATCCCGCTCCGCACCGGAGGTCCGGCCTACCGTCGCCACGAGCCGTGCGAACGCCGCCTCGGCCCGGTCACCGGCCACCTCGACATCGGCTGCGGCAAGCTGCGCGTCGATGTCGTCCGGTGCGGTGTCGGCGCGGGCCACGGCCGCCGGGTCCACCTTCGCCGCCCGCGCCAGGAACCGCACCTGAGACAGCGCTGCCGTAGCCTGCTCGTTAGCTGGCTCGGCGGTGAGGATCTGCTCGTAGGCGGCCTCCGCCGCGAGGTAGTCACCTCGCTGCAGGGCGTCCTCGGCGGCGGTGAAGCGCGGGTCCTCAGGTTCCTCGGCCGGTTCGTCGCCGACGGCACCGCCACCGGCTTCCGCCGCGTGGATCGCCGCCATCCGCTCGCGCATCGCGTCGAGCAACGAGGTGATCCACTGGCGGATCTGGGGCTCCGGCTGGGCCCCGGTGAACGCGTCGATCGGCTGCCCCTGGGCGACGGCCACCACCATCGGGAGGGACTGGACGCTGAAGGCCTGCGCGATCCGCGGGTTGGCGTCGACGTCGACCTTGGCCAGGATCCAGGCCCCGTTGCCGGCCTGAGCGAGGCGCTCCAGCACTGGGGAGAGCTGCTTGCACGGGCCGCACCAGGTAGCCCAGAGGTCGACGATGACCGGGACGTCCAGCGACCGCTCCAGGACGTCGGCTTGGAAGCTCTGGTCGGTGACGTCGATGACGAAACTCGTGCCGCTGCTCGGACCCGCCGCCAGCGGCTGCGGACGAGCGGATGCGTCGGAGCGGGCCTTCAGGGCGGAGAGATCGACTGCGCTGGCCATGGCGGACGACAACGGGGCCGTCTGGGTGCGCGTGCGAGGATCGGGTCGGGACACGCTGTTATCCTGGCACGCATCGAGGTCGGCGTGCGCCTCGACCGCGACACACAGGGCCCGGCATTGCGTCATCGGCACGCCATCAGCGGGTAGGTCACGTTCAGTGAACCACCCGTGATGCCTCTCCCACCCTCCGGTGCGACCCCGCAGGGTTCGTCGCGTGGTCGTCGGCAAGGAGGACAAGCGTCCCGGAGAAGGCTCCGGGCCTCGGTGAACAGCGCTGGGACGTCACCTCCCGAGGTGCTCACCGAATTCGGCACCGAGCAAGCACCGCGAAGCGCGGTGGATCGCGCCTTGCGGAAGCCGGTCGGCGCTCGTAGAGGTCTTCGTGAAATATCCCCCGATCCGGTCGACTTCGGTCACGCTTCGCAGTCGCAGTGCCGATCCCTCGGGGTGCAGCACCCCTGAGCGATCACCGATCGGCGGAGCACCCAGGTACCGATGTCACTCGTTGACGAGGTGTGAGCGACACTCGTGCCGCTCAGCCCGGACATCCGCTCGGCCGCGATACGCGGCTTCCGCACCCGAAGGAACCTGCATGAGCACGGAGAACACCGTCGCCGACCGCCTGCTCAACGACGCCCGCAAGAAGACCGCCAAGAGTGAGAGCACCACCCTCGGCAAGGTGGCCCTGATTGTCGGTGCTCTCGCGCTGCTCGCCAGCCCGATCTCGATCCTCGGGTGGGTCTTCGGCGCCACCGCGATCGGTCTGGGTGCCGCCGCCGTCCGCCGCCCGGTCTCCGAGAAGCAGGCGAAGATCGCCATGTTTCTCGGTCTGGCGGCCATCCTGGTCGGTGTCTTCTTCTTCACCCTGAACATCGCCCGGCTCTGACGCGGTCACCGCAACCGGGCCTCCGATCGCAGTCACGAGCCAGAGGCTCACCCTGGAAGATCAGCTGGCGACCTTCTGGCTGTGACCGCGATCGGCCCGGAACCACCCGGACGCCTCGCCTACCGCGCTCCCTCCTCATCCTCGAGCGCCCGCTCCACCCGCTGGACCTTGGCCTGACCACCGTCATCCCCTCATCCCAGGTGACGTCACCGACGCTGTCCGAGCCGATCCCCGCGGGAGCAATGCTGAAGGCGAAGAGCATGGCCGACAGCCTGCTGCAACGACGGCGGCGCTCGCGACCTCCGGCCACCGAGTCCGACCTCGCCCCCCGACCGATTGCGCCAGGCTGCCGTGGCCCGGGGTCCGAGTGCCGCACTGCTAGCGTCGCCGGTCATGGCCCGCCGTGACCCGCTGCCGTTCGACCCGATCATGCGGGCCGCGGCACTCTGGGACGAGCGGATCGGGCCCGCGCGCACCATGGCGGCTGTGACCAGTGTGATGCGGGTGCAACAGATCCTGCTGTCCGCGGTGGACGCAGCCCTGCGCCCGCACGGCCTGACCTTCGCCCGGTACGAGGCGCTGGTGCTGTTGACGTTCTCCCGGGCCGGGAGGCTGCCGATGCGGGTGATGGGCGAGCGGCTGCAGCTGCACCCGACGAGCGTGACCAATATCGTGGACCGGCTGCAGGCCGAGGGGCTCGTACGCCGAACCCCGCATCCGACGGATCGGCGCGCCACACTGGTGGAGATCACCGACGCCGGGTCCGCCCTGCTGGAGGACGCGACGAAGTCGGTCACCGAGATCGACTTCGGCCTCGAAGGACTCACTCCCGACCAGGAGACCCAGCTGACCGACCTGCTCGGGAAGGTGCGCCGAGCAGCGGGCGACTTCGACTGACGGTCCTGCGCCACAAGCCGGTAGGACGCGGTCACGTGCGCGGTCCGCCGCCCGGCCGACCGGTTCCCGCGTCCCGACCACCGTCGGGCCGCCGTGGGTCGCGACGGCGGGGACCCGGCCAGGACCGCATCGTCTGACGATGTGCTGCCCGGCTCGCCGGCCGCCGTCGAGGGCGCCCCCGACCCGCGTAGTAACCGGTGATCATCCCACCGGTCGATCCCGCCAGCACGCATAACGAGTATGTCGTCAGATTCATGTCCGCCTCCTCGACAGCCGTTGACGCGCTGTTGCGTCAACGCCGTTGACAGTAATGGCCGACTCCGACAGTCTGGGGCGTGTGACAAGCCAGCGAGGAGCTGACGTGACCGATCGAGCTGTATCCACGGGCCTGCGCGCGGCCCGCACTGCACGTGGCTGGTCGCAGGCCGATGCGGCCCGGGAGCTGGCGGCCCTGGCCCGGGCCCGGGGCCAGCCGGTCGCGGTGGCGGCCAGCCTGAAGACACTGCTGTCCCGATGGGAGAACGGCCACGCGCTACCGGAGTCGCAGTACCGGGCTCTCCTCGGCGAGCTGTACGGCCGCACTCCCCAGGAGCTCGGTGTCGAAGGCCCGGACCAGAGCACTCCGCCCGTCGCGGCGGACCGGCTCCGGGCCGGCATCGCTGCTGCCGTCGCGGTCGAGCACACCGCGCTGGACCTGTGGCGGGAACAGCTCGCCGTCGCCAGCAGGATCGACGACGAGCTGGGCGCGGCCGGGGCGGGCGAGCTGGTCCGCGCGCAGGTCGAGCAGCTCGACGACACGCTGACCTACACGCTCGCGCCCGCGGCGCGCACCGCGGTGGCGGGCGTCCTGGCAGGGGCAGCGGCGCTGGCCGGGTCCCAGGCGCTCGACCGCGGTCGCCACGACGAGGCCTGGCGCCGGTACGACCGCGCCCGCACCGCGGCGCAGGAGGCCGGACTGCCCGTGGCTGTCGCCGTCGCCGGGCAGGCCGCGGTGTTGGTCGACGTGGACGAGGTGGCGGCGGCCGGCGCGCTGCTCGACCACGCCGACCCGACCGCGTCGGAGAACGCGCAGGTCCGGTTGGCCGCGGCACGTGCCCTCACCTGCGCCGCGGCGGGCGAGGACACGGCGGCCCGGGAGGCCATCACCGCGGCCGAGCGGAGCTGGCGCCGCACCCCGGTGGACGTGGTCACCCGCCGGGGAAGCCCGGTGGTGGAGCTGGCCGACCTGCACCGCTGGCACGGTCGCACGCTGGTCGAGCTCGGGGACGCGACCGCTGTCGGTCTGCTGGAGCGCGCGCTCGCCGCCCGCCCCCGATCGGCCCGGCACCGGGCGGCCGTCCACGCCGACCTCGCGCTCGCGCTCGCGACCACCCGTCCGGACGAGGCAGCTGAGCACGCGCGGGCCGCGCGGGAGCTGGCCAGGAGCATCGGCTCCGAGCGGATCCCGGCGCGGTTGTCCGCGCTCGGCACCACGCCGTGACCGCCGCCGCACCGGGCCAGGTCGGCACCACCGAGCCCGCTTCAGCCGAGTTCAGCGCGTCATCGGCACGCGGACGATCAGGGCGTCACCTTGGCCACCGGCCCCCGCAGAGCCCCGCCGCGCCGACGCCGCCACCGCGGCGCCTGAGCTCCAATGCGAGGTGCCCGACGATGCGGGCACCGGACATGCCGATCGGATGACCGAGCGCGATCGCCCCGCCGTTGACGTTGACCTTCTCCTCGTCGAGCCCCAGCTTGCGCGCCGACACGATGCCGACGGCGGCGAACGCCTCGTTGATCTCCACGAGGTCGAGATCGGCAGGCTCGATGCCCTCCTTGGCGCACGCCTTCACGATCGCGTTGGCCGGCTGCTCATGCAGGCTGGCGTCCGGCCCGGCGACGACGCCGTGGGCACCGATCTCGGCCAGCCAGGGCAGGCCCAGCCCCGCGGCCTTCGCTGCGCTCATCACCACGGCGGCAGCGGCGCCGTCGGAGATCTGCGAGGCCGATCCGGCGGTGATCGTGCCGTCGGAAGAAAATGCCGGACGGAGCCTGCCGAGGCGCTCCGTGGTGGTGTCGGCGCGGATGCCCTCGTCGATGGCGAACGCGATCGGATCGCCCGTGCGCTGCGGGATCGACACCGGCGCGACCTCCTCGTCGAACACCCCGTTGGTCGCGGCGAGGGCAGCGCGCTGGTGCGAGCGGGCGGAGAACTCGTCCTGCTCGGCGCGCGTCAGCGCGTAGCGGCCGTTGTACTTCTCGGTGGCTGCGCCCATCGCGACCTGGTCGAACGCGCAGAACAGGCCATCGTGGGCCATATGGTCGAGCATGCTGACGTCGCCGTACTTGAAACCCTCGCGGGACTTGCCGAGCAGGTGCGGGGCCTGGGTCATCGACTCCTGGCCACCGGCCACGACGACGTCGAACTCGCCGGCGCGGATGAGCTGGTCGGCGAGCGCGATCGCGTCGATGCCGGACAGGCACACCTTGTTGATCGTCAGGGCCGGCACGTCCATGGGGATACCCGCGGCCACCGCGGCCTGTCGAGCGGGGATCTGGCCGGCCCCGGCCGTGAGTACCTGGCCCATGATCACGTACTGCACCTGGCCCGGGGAGACACCGGCACGCTCCAGCGCAGCCTTGATCGCGACCCCACCGAGCTGGGCACCCGAGAAGTTCCGCAGCGAGCCCAGCAGCCGTCCCATCGGGGTGCGAGCCGCGGCCACGATGACCGATCCGGACACGGTTCCTCCAGCGGCTGCAGTGGCGAGGTTAACCGACGATACCCGGCGAGGTCTGCGACGATCCCGGCTCGCATCCCGATCGGAGTCGTGATGCGCCGCACAAGCCCATGTCAGAGCGCCTCGGATTACATTTCCGGCATGGGAGAGCACACGGTCGTCGGGGTGGACCATGTCGGCATCGCAGTCTCCGACCTCGACGCGGCCATCGCGTGGTACGCCTCGACGTTCGGTCTCGTGGTCACCCACACCGAGACCAACGAGGAACAGGGTGTCCGCGAGGCCATGCTCTGCGCACCCGGCGACACCGGGGCCGCGGTCCAGCTCCTCGCCCCGCTGCGGCCGGACTCGCCGATCGGCAGGTTCCTCGACCGCAACGGCCCCGGCATCCAGCAGCTGGCCTACCGCGTCACCGACGTCGACGCGGCCTGCGCGGCCCTGCGGAGCAAGGGCCTGCGGTTGCTCTACGACGAGCCGCGCCGGGGCACCGCGGGCTCGCGGATCAACTTCGTGCACCCGAAGGACGCCGGTGGGGTACTCGTCGAACTCGTCGAACCCGCGGCGCACAGCACGCACTGACAGGCGAGGAGATTCCGAAGCGGGGCGTTCAGTCACCGGCCGGGTGTACGGCCGCTACCATGTGCGGATGGCCGGAGACCCCGCTGTGCCCCCGCTCGACAACGGCTTCGAGGTCGTCCGCAAAGGCTATGAGCAGGGGCAGGTCGACACGCACCTGCGCAGGCTGGACGCCGAGATCCGCATCCTCACCACCGATCGCGACGCCGCGGTCGACCAGTCCGTCCAACTCGCCCGGGAGCTGGACGAAGCCCGGGTGCGCGCCGAGAAGCTGCGCGCCCACGTCGGCCCGCCGAAGAGCGTGCAGGGCATGAGCGAGCGGATGCGCTCGATGCTCCGGCTGGCTGAGGACGAAGTGGACGAGATGCTCAGCCGCGCCAAGACCGAGGTCAACCGGCGCACCCGCGAAGCCGACCTGCAGGCTGCGCAGACCATCGCGGCCGCCCAGGCGGAGGCCGACGCCGTCCGGTTCAGTGCCCACGCCGACGCCGAGCGAGTCGGGCAGGATCTCGCTCGGGCTCGCGCCGAGCTCGAGGCGAAGCAGCAGGCGACCCACGAGCAGCTCACCGCCGACCGCGCGGCGTCCGAGCAGCGGATCGCGGCCGACGCCGCCCGGGCCGAGCAGGAACAAGCCCGGGTATGGGCGGAGTCCGAGGCACGGCGGACGTTGGTCGAGGAGGACTTCACCATCGCGATGGACCAGCGCCGCGCCGAGGCACTGGAGGGGCTCGCGGCCGAGCGGTTGGAGGCCCAGCGCGAGATCGACAAGCTGCAGGAATCGGCAGCGGCGACCGCCCGCGCCATCGTCGCCAACGTCAAGCGCCAGGTCGCGGAGCTCATCGTGCTGCGCAAACGGATCATCGAACAACTGGACGGTATGCGCACTGTCTTGGAGGGCTCCCTCGACGTGCTCACCCCACTTCCGGAGAAGCCAGCCAAAGGCCCGCAGCACAACGGCGCGACGACTCCGAACGGCTCCACCACTGGTGCCGCGCACACCACCAGCACCCCGGAGCCCGCGACCGACGAGCGCGATGCCGCGGGCGATGACACCCGATCGGCCGGGCCCACAGATACCACCAGCACCCGCCGTCCCACCCCGCACCACCGCGCCGCCGCCGACGTCATGATCGCCGGAACCGTGCGCTCAGCGTCCTCGACACGACCCTGAGCGCACGGTGTCGTCGAGCCTCGGAGCCCGGAGCAACGCTCAGCGGCTGCCTGGACGGCGGCGGGTGCGGGCAGCCCAGCAGGGGCAGTGCCAGTGTCGGCGATCCGCCACGGATCCGTACCCCGCGGCCGGCCAGGTCACGACGTGCGGCGTGCCGGCGGGAACAAGCTGGTCGCACCCCGGGCAGCGGTAGGTCTTCGTTGACGACGAGCCGGGCACGCTACGCACCAGCCACTCCCCATCGGGCCCGCTCTCAGCACGGGTGAACGACGCCGGCCGTAGCGGCACGTGGTACTCGGGCAATCGCGCGGAGCGTCGCGGCCGAGGAGATCGGGGCACGGAGGGTGAACGGACGTCAGCGCGCCGGCTCAGCGGCCGTGGCGCAGCCGCACGATCCCGATCAGGGCCTTCATGCCACGGCCGGTGCGCCGAAAGCTGGTCACGGCGATGGGCAACGCGAACCGCTGCCGCGCCACGGCTTGCGGCCGGGTGAACTCGCGCAACCCGTCCTCGCCGTGGATCCGCCCGAAACCGGAGTCACCGACTCCCCCGAACGGCAGGCTGGGCATGCCCGCAAAGGAGATCACGTTGTTGACCGCGACCATCCCGCAACGCAGCCGCGTCGCGATCTCCTCGCCACGACGCGCCGAGAACACCGTGGCGCCCAGGCCGTAGCCGGTGGCGTTGGCGCGGCGCACAGCCTCGTCCACGTCCGGCACCCGGTTGACGACGAGCACCGGCCCGAACGTCTCCTCGGTGACGGCGGTGCTGTCCTCGGGGACCTCGACGATCACCACCGGCTCGACGAACGGCGGTCGCACCGACTCGACCCCGCCGAGGACCGCGCGTCCGCCTCGGGCCAGCGCATCCTGGACGTGCCTACGCACGGTCTCGGTCTGCGCGGCCAGCGTCATAGGGCCGAACTGCACGCCGGGGCGCAGGGCACGCGCCTTGGCAACCACCTTCGCGATGAACTCGTCGGCAACGGCATCGAGCACGTACACCCGCTCGACACCCACGCAGGTCTGGCCGGCGTTGGACATGGCGCCCCACACGGTCGCGTCGGCGGCGGCGGCCAGGTCGGCGTCGGAGTCGACGATCAGCGGATCCTTGCCGCCGCACTCGATGAGCACCGGTGTGAGCGTCTCGGCGCAGGCGGCCATCACGCGCTTGCCGGTGGCGGTGGATCCGGTGAACGCGATCTTGCCGATACCCGGTGCCCGGCACAGCGCCGCGCCGGTCTCGCCGAAGCCCGTCACGACCTGGAACAGCGCCCTGCCCTCGACGATCTCGGCGAGCGTGTCGGCCAGCGCGACCCCCACACCCGGCGTCAGCTCGCTGGGCTTGAACACCACGGCGTTGCCGGCCGCGAGGGCGTAGGCGATCGAGCCCATCGGCGTGAACACCGGGTAGTTCCAGGGCCCGATGACGCCGACGACACCGATCGGGGCGTAGCGCAGCGACGCCGCCTGGTTGCCCATCAGCAGGCCCGGGGAGACCGCGCGCCGCCCCAGCACCTTCTCGGCGTTGCGCGCAGCCCAGTCCAGGTGCTCAATCGCCAGCACGAACTCGAGCCGGGCGTCGTCCACGGGCTTGCCGGTCTCGTCACAGACGATCCGGGCGAGGTCGTCGAGCCGGCGCACGATGGCCTTGCGCCACTGTCCCAGCCGCCGCCTGCGCTCGGCGAAGCCCAGCTCGGCCCACCACTGAGCGGCGCTCGCGGCGCGCGCGACCGCGGCCTCGACGGCGACCGCGTCGTGCACCGGATGGGTGCCGACGACCGCACCGGTGCCGGGGTCGAGGGAGTCGAAGGTCGCCGGGGCGAGTTCAGCAGGCGCTTCGGTGGCGGTCACGACGCCCAGCGTATGCCCCGAGCACGGGGCCGCACGAGCCGACGGCGGCCTCGTGCACCGTCAGAACTATCAGAACAGCCGCAGGTCGTCGGACTCGACGCCACGTAGCGCGTCGTAGTCGACGACGACGCAGCGGATGCCGCGGTCCAGGGCGAGCGTCTGAGCCTGCGGTTTGATCTGCTGGGCGGCGAACACCCCCGCCACCGGCGCGAGCAGCGGGTCCCGGTTCATCAGCTCGAGGTAGCGAGTGAGCTGCTCGACGCCGTCGATCTCGCCGCGGCGCTTGATCTCGACGGCGACGCTGCCGCCGGCGCCGTCGCGACAGAGCAGGTCGACCGGACCGATGGCGGTCATGTACTCGCGACGGACCAGCGTGAATCCGTCGCCGAGCACGCCGGGATGCGCGGCCAGCAGCTCCTGTAGGTGCGCCTCGACGCCGTCCTTCATCAAGCCGGGGTCCACGCCGAGGGTGTGGCTGGTGTCGTGCAGCACCTCGTCGATGGTGATGACGAGCGACTCGTCGCCCTTGTTGCGCACCGTCCACACGCCGGGCTGCTCCTCGAGCCAGCACGGCGGGCTCATCCAGTTCAGCGGCTTGTAAGCACGGTCGTCGGCGTGCACGCTCACCGACCCGTCCGCCTTGACCAGCAGCAGGCGCGGCGCCATGGGCAGGTGCGCGGTGAGGCGGCCGACGTAGTCCACCTGGCAGCGGGCGATGACGAGACGCACCCGGCGAGGGTAGGCGGCGACGCGACAGCAGCAGAGCCCGGGATCGCGCTCCGCGCCTGTGCGCGGAAATCGTCGCCCCGGCGACGATTTCCGCGCACAGGCGCGTCAGCGCAGCCGGACCGGTAGCTCGGTTAGCCGGCGCACGCCCGGGATCTGCGCCCAGGCTGGCTCGTCGACGACGAGCGTGAGGTCGGGGAACCGGGTGAACAGGGCGCGCAGCGCCACCTCGGCCTCCTGCCGGGCCAGCGCCGCTCCCAGGCAGTAGTGCGCGCCGTACCCGAAGCCGACGTGCCCGTCGCCCCGCCCGGACGGACGCCGCGTCACGTCGAACCGGTCGGGGTCGGCATACACGCGCGGGTCGAAGTTGGCCGACACCAGCACGGCCTGCACGGCCTCGCCCGCCCGGATCCGAACGCCACCGAGCTCGACGTCCGCCGCGGCGTAGCGCAGCCGAGTGACCTGCACCGGCCCGCACCAGCGCAGCAGCTCGTGCACCGCGGCGGGCCAGCGGCCGGGGTCCCGGCGGAGCAGGTCGAGCTGGTCGGGATGGGCGAGCAGGGCGACGGTGCCGTTACCGATCAGGTGCGCGGTGGTCTCGTGACCGGCGATCACCAGGGTGAACACCATGGCCACCAGCTCGGCGTCGGTGAGCCGGTCACCGTTCTCGTCCTGGGCGTGCACGAGCCCGCTGAGCAGGTCCTCGGCCGGTGCCGCCCGCCGGCGCCCGACGAGATCGCGCACGTGCTCGACCATGTCCCGCACCGCGCCGGGCACCGTCTGCGGGTTCATCGTCGCCAGCGCGGTGCTCCACGCCCGCCAGGCCGGGCGGTCCGCCTCGGGCACGCCCACGAGCTCGCAGATCACGGTGATCGGCAGCGGGTAGGCGAAGGACTCGATCAGGTCGACCGGTTCGGCCAAGCGGTCGAGCAGCAGGTCCGCGATCTCCTCGACCCGTGGCCGGAGGTCGGCGACGCGGCGCACGGTGAACGCGCGCGCCACCAGCTTGCGCAGCCGGATGTGGTCGGCGCCGTCGAGGTCGAGGATCGTGTCGGTGAGATAGCCGGTGAGGTCTCGGGGCACGCCGAGCATCTCGAGCTGGTGGTCACGGACGGTGTCGACCTCCACGCCCGGCACGGACACGGCGCTGGTGACGAACCGGTGGTCGCCCAGCACGGTGCGCACGTCCTGCTGGCGCGTCACGTACCAGGCCGGACTGCCGTCCATCGCCCGTCCGCGCAGCACCGGTGCCTGCTCGCGCAGCCGGCCGTAGCCACCGCGGGGGTCGGCGACCAGCTCGGGGTCCATCAGGTCCGGTTCGATGGACGGGTTCGCGGTCATCTCGGGCTCCGTCTCCGGCGGCACCGGCCCGGGGTCACCGGGCGCGGCGGCGCCATTCGTGGTCGATGTGGGTGATCAGTGATCGGTAACGCTCGGCGATCTCGGGGGCGACCTGCGCAGCGGCGTCCCACCGTGCCTCCGGTAACTGGAGGGCGGTCGCGAGCGCGTACTCGAGGAGGTCGGCTCGCACCCGCGGATCCGGCGGTGCCACCGGTTGGGCGTCGACGACGAAAAAGCCCGTCCCGACGGCCGCGAAGACGTGCAGCTGGGCGTCGACGTCGAGGTCGGTACGCAGGCAGCCCGCGCCGCGGAGCAGGTCGAACTGGGCCCGCAACACCTGCTCACGCCGCCGGGCGAGCTCGTCGGTCGTCGCGCTGGCCTCGTGCGCCAGCCTACCGAGGATCTCGCCGTCGCCGAGGTAGAGCGGCCGGAAGACCGGATCCGCGACGAGATCGAGGTAGATCGACCGCATCATCCGGGCCGGCAGCGCCTCGGCCGGGTCGGCGGCCATCCGGTCCGCCATCGCGGCGACGACATGGCGGTGCGCGCGCAGCAACACCGTGAGAAACAGGGCGTCCTTGGTGCGGAAGTGCAGGTACACGGTGCCCTTGCCGATCCCCGCGTGCCGCGCGACCTCGTCGATGGTGACCCGCTGGTACCCCCAACGGACCAGCAGCTCCGCCGCCGCGTCGAGCACCCGATCCGCCCGGTCCTCGGCCGGAGCCAAGGCTGCAGTCTCCCTCTGTCGTTCGAATGACCCAGATTCAGATATGGTCATGCAGTCAGGATAGGCGCGCACCTGCGGGCTAGCGGTACTCCAGACGGGTGCCATCGCTACACTCCGCGGCGGCATAAATGGGGGGATCGGGGAGCGTGGTGTGTCGCAGCAACTCATCGCTGGCCGGTACCGGCTCGAGTGCAAGATCGGATCCGGCGGCATGGGTGTGTCTGGCGGGAGACCGACACTCAGCTGTCGCGCACGGTGGCACTCAAGCAGGCGCGCGACCCCGGGAACGCCGACGAGGCACGGCGGATGCGCCGCGAAGCCCGGCACGCCGCGAGCCTGGAGCACGAGCATGTCGTGGCCCTGCATGACGTGGTGTTCGACGACGACGGTCATCCGTGGCTGGTCATGGAATACATCCTGTCGCCGAGCCTCGCCGAGCTGATCGAGAGCGGGCGGCTGGAACCACGCCGCACGGCGCGCATCGGCGCCCAGATCGCCGAGGCACTGGCCGCCGCGCATCACATCAAACTGGTGCACCGCGACGTGAAGCCCGGCAACGTGCTCTTCCGACGGATCCAGGGCGATGGCGCGCACGACCACGCGAAGCTCACCGACTTCGGGATCGCTCGGCGGGCAGCCGACGCGACGTTCACCGACGGGGGTGCGACCGGCACCGCGGCCTACATGTCTCCCGAGGTCGCGGACGGACAGACCGAGTCTCCAGCCTCGGACGTGTTCTCCCTCGGATCCACGCTGTACGCGGCCGTGTTCGGAGCCCCGCCGTTCGGGACCGACGGAGACCCATCGATGATCATGCGGAGGATACGCGGCTGCAAGGTCGAGTTCCCGCCCGGCGCAGGCCCGCTGGAACCGGTGCTGCGGACGCTGCTGGCGCGCGCCCCGACAGACCGACGACGGCGCGACGCTGCTCCGGGAGGCGGCGGACGACCCCCGGTCCCTGTGGAAGAACCACTCCCGACGGGTACCGGGCTGCTGGGCCGCCACCGACGGTGGCTACCCACGGCCGTTCTCGCCGGGGTGGCGCTGGTGGCGCTGATAGTCGGGTTCCGAACGCTCCTGCCCACCGGGTCCACCGAGGTGCAGCCCCCAGAGCCGGCCGCCCCACCCCCCGCGACCTCGACCCTGGTGATCGCGACAGGTTTGCTGGGCGACATTCGCACAGCAGACCCGTGCGCACTCATCGACCGTGACGCGTTGCAGGGTTTCGGCACTGCCACCAGCGAGACCGACGTCGGCGGGTTCGCACGCTGCGACGTCAGCGTGGTGCCCACACCCGGAACCGAGGTCGACGTCAAGATCGAATTCTTCGGCCCGCTACCGCACGATCAGCTGTGCGAGCCTGCCAAGGAGATCGCCACCACCGTGGCCGCGGCGCTGCCACCACCCTGACAGGTCCGAGCGGTGGCTCAGCAGCGCGTTCGGCCGACCCGGGGTCGCCGGAAGGGTGCTGGGCACGATGAGTACCGGTGGGTGGTGGGGACCGGTCCCCGGTACGACGCGCCACGATGGCCCCGTAACGAACTGCCGAGGCCCACACCGGGGAAGTGACCATGGGAAGAGGACGGAGCGATCGTGAGCCGGGAGTCCGGCTGCTGGATGCGTCCGGGGCCAGCCTGGCCGCCGGAGTCCCGACCTCGCCGCCGGGAACGCTCTACGTCCGGTCGACCAAGGGTGGCATCACCGTCCCACCGACACGCGACTTCACCGTCGTCTTCGGCCGCGACGAGCTGAACGTGCACGTCGCCGTCGGCGTCGAGGACCGCTACATGAGCCGCGAGCACGGCCGGATCCTGCTCCGCCACGGCGGCTGGGTCCTCGCCAACGACGGCAGGCTGCCGCTACGGCTGCCAGGATCGGTGAACCTGCTGACAGGTGCGTCGACGCCGATGCCCACCGGCTACACCCCGATCATCGTCAAGCACCGTCACGGCCCGGCGCATGTCCTGGAGGCGGTCGTGGTGGCGCCTCCGCATCCGCAGTCCGGGCACCGGAGCGGGAGCGAGCCGACGAGCAGACCCGAGATATGGAAGCTCAGTCCGAACGAACGGCTCGCCCTGCTCGTCCTGAGCCGTCGCTATCTGTGCCACGACACCTATGCCCAACCGCTGGCCTGGGGCCAGGCGGCCGAAGACCTCGCCACGATCACCGGCGACGCCAGCTGGGGGACGCGACGGGTCGAGCGGCTCGTCGAACAGGTACGCACTCGCCTCTCGGCGGCCGGGGTGCCGGGCCTGACCCGGGACGAGGTGGGCGAACCGGTCGGCAACACGCTGAACCACAACCTGATCACCGAACTGCTGCTGACGACCACGCTGGTACCGCCGGATCTCGCGGAGATCGACCTCCTCGACTGGTGACCGAGAGGCCGATCCGGGTTACCGTCACCACATGGCCGACTACGAGAATCTGCTGGTCAAACACGACGGCGACACGGTGCGGATCACGATGAACCGGCCCGAGCGGCGCAACGCGCTGTCCGAGGCCCACCTGCGCGAGCTCCTCGACGCGTTCGAGGCCGCGGGCCGATCCGCGGCCACCGGCATCGTGCTCGCCGCCGAGGGCAGGGCGTTCTCCGCCGGCCACGACTTCGCCGACGTCGCCGCCCGCGATCTGGAAGGGGTCCGCGACCTGCTGCGGCTCTGTACGACGGTCATGCGCACCATCCAGGAGGTGCCCCAGGTTGTGATCGCCCGCGTGCAGGCGATCGCCACCGCCGCGGGCTGCCAGCTCGTGGCGTCCTGCGACCTGGCCGTGGCCGCCGAGTCGGCCTCGTTCGCACTGCCCGGCGGCAAGGGTGGCTGGTTTTGCCACACCCCGGCCGTGCCGGTGGCTCGCAGTGTCGGCCGCAAGCGGCTCATGGAGCTGGCCCTGACCGGCGACCCGATCGACGCGGCGACCGCCGCCGAGTGGGGACTGGTCAACTACGCGGTTCCCGACGACGAGCTGGACGCCCGCGTCGAGGACCTGCTGGCCCGCGCCACCCGCGGCAGCCGCTTCGGCAAGGGCGTGGGCAAGCAGACCCTCTACGCGCAGCTCGACCGCACCGAGGCCGACGCCTACGCGATCGCGGTCGAGGTGATGGCGTCGCTGTCGCAGAGTCCCGGGGCCCGCGAGGGCATGGCGGCGTTCCTGGAGAAGCGCCCGGCGGTCTGGCCCGACTGACGACGCCGCACCGCCGCCGTAGACCAGGTATCCGGCGATCACGGCCACGACCAGCACGACGGATCGCCGTCCCACCCCGAGCTGCCACCCCATCCCACACTGCCGTGACCACCGTCCATCGGCGCTACCCGTCCTCTCGACGCCCACGTATCTCTGGGAGCAGAGGACCACGAGCCACCGGGGACCGGTCCCCGATAGCAACCGCCAGACTCCACCGCGTGAGCGAACACACCCATTCATCGCCGGGCGCGACCACACCGCCCCGGCCTGCTGTTCCCCGACCCGTTGTTATCGCGTCGTCGCTGTGGATAGCCCTCGGGACGATTCTCGTGCTGGGCGGACTCGTGCCCTTGCCCCATCCGGAGCTCTTCTCAACCCCGATAGTCATCGCCATGATGAGCATCGGGGTGCTCGTCGTCGTCCTGGGGAGGAAGCTGAAGCAGGACGTCGACGTCCGATGCGCGCTGGTCGCGGCCAGTGTGGTCACACTGATCGGGCTGTGGCCCGTGCTCCTGGTCCTACCAGCGACCGTGTTGCAGTACCGGTCGAGCAGCAACGCATGGTTCACGACCCAGGGCTGATGGTGAGCACTGGCTGACTCAGCTCCGGTTCAGAACCGCCGCCAGGAACTCCTTGGTCCGCGGATGTTCCGGCGCGCTGAACATCTGGTCCGGAGCCGCGTCCTCGATCACCTTCCCGCCGTCGAACATCATGACGCGGTGCGAGAAGTCCTGCGCGAACCCCATCTCGTGGGTGACGCACAGGATCGTGATGTCGGTGGTCTCACCGATGTCACGCAGCAACGAGAGCACGCCGGCCACCAGCTCCGGGTCCAACGCCGAGGTCACCTCGTCGAGCAGCAGCACGTCGGGCCGCATGGCCAGCGCCCGGGCGATGGCCACCCGCTGCTGCTGCCCGCCGGACAGCCGCGAGGGGTGCTCGTCGATCTTCTCCCCCAGCCCGACGAGGTCGAGCAGCTCCACAGCGCGGGAGTTCGCCTCCTCCTTGGAGAGCCCGAGGACTCGGGTCGGCGCCTCGATGAGGTTGCCCCGCACGGTCATGTTCGGGAACAGGTTGAACTGCTGGAACACCATGCCGATGCGCTTGCGGACCTCGCGCGAGTACTTCTCGTCGGCCGGGACGAGCGTGCCACCCTTCTCCATATGCGAGAGGTAGCGCCCGCCCACGCTGATGGTACCGGCGTTGACCTTCTCCAAGGTCATGAGCAGTCGCAGGATCGTCGTCTTGCCCGATCCCGACGGGCCGATCAACGTGACGTGCTCGGCGGGCGCGACGGTGAAGTCGAGGTCGGAGAGCACGACGTTGTCGCCGAAGCGCTTCTCCACGCCAGCGAAGACGATCATCGGTTCAGAGGACACCGACACGACGCTCCAATCTCCGAATCAGGATCGCAGCCGGGTAGCTGATCAGCAGGAACAGGATGCCGGCCATGGTGAAAGGCTCCACCGGCCGGAAGCTCCCGGCCGTGATCTGTCGTGCCGTGGCGACGACCTCGACAACGGTGATCGCCAGCAGCAGCGGAACCTCCTTGAACATCGAGATCACGTTGTTCCCGAGAGCGGGCAGCACGCGCGGGATCGCCTGGGGCAGGACGACCCCGAGCCACACCCGCGACGTCGGAAGGCTGAGCGCGGTGGCCGCCTCCCACTGTCCCTGCGGCACGGCGTCGATACCGGCGCGGTAGACCTCCGAGGTGTAACAGGCGTAGTGCAGGCCCAGAGCGAGCACCCCTGCGGTCAGCGGGCTCAGCGTGACCCCCACATCGGGGAGCACGAAGAAGATCAGATAGGCCTGCACCAGCAGCGGGGTGCTCCGCCACAGCTCGACGAACCCCCAGACCAGCTGGTTGAGCACCGGCACCCGGTTGCGTCGGACGACCGCGAACACCAGGCCGAGGGCGAACGCCAGCACGGAGCCGAGCAGCGTCGCCAGCACTGTCACCCGCAACCCGCCCAGCAGCGCCGGCAGGATTCTGATCGCGTAGTCCCAGTCCCAGTCGATCATGACGGTTTTCCGGGCAGGACCGGCCGGCGCGCTCGTGGGGTCGGCGCGCGACCGACCCGCGCGCTTGCCCAGCCCTCGATCCGCCGCATGGTGAAGGTGATCAGTACCGCCAGCACTAGATATATCACCAGTTCGACAAGGTAGATCGTCAGCTTCTCCCCCACCCCGAGGTTCGGCACCAGGACCTGACCCTGGAAGGCGACCTCCTGCACCGTGACCAGCGAGAGCAGCGCCGTGCTCTTGAGCAGCTGGATGAACAGGTTGTTGAACGACGGCAGCATCTCCACCACCGCCTGCGGCAACAGCACCCGGAACATCCGCTGGGCCGGCGACATGCTCAGCGCGACGCAACCCTCGTACTGTTGCCTCGGCACCGACCCGACCGCACCCCGCACGATCTCGGCGCCGTACGCCCCGTGGTTGAGGCCGAGCACCAGGATACCCGCACCGAGCGGGACGATCTGGAACCCGACGAGCGCCGGCAGCACGAAGAAGATCCAGAACAGCTGGACGACCTCCGAGGTGCCCCGGAAGAACTCGACGTAGGTCCGCGCCACCCCACGGACCCAGCGCGAGCGCGCGAGCAACGCCAGACCGGCGGCGAAGGACAGCAGGATCGTCACCGCGATGCCACCGACCGCAGCGCTGACCGTCGCGGGTACCCCACTGAGCAGCCGGGAGACGATGAGCCCGATGTTGTCGAACACGGTGCGCCTCCGGCCGTCAGGTCGAGCAGAGGCTCTCCGTGGTCACCTCAGGCCCGGGGATGTTCTCCGCGGTGAAGCCGAACGGCCCGGCGATCTGCAGCCACTCCCCGGACTGCTGCATCCCCGTCAGCTCGGTGTTGAACGCCTCGAGGATATCGGTGTCCTCGGGACGGAAGACGAACGCGCCCGCGGAGATGATCTCCTTACCGTTGATCACCGGAAAGAAGCCAGGGGTGACCTCGACGGCCGCGCCGGCGTTCTTCGAGACCACGTCGTTGAGGGAGATGTTGGTCAGCGCGGCACAGTCGGCGCGGCCTGCGGTCACCGCCTGCAAGAGCGCGTTCTGCTGGTCGAGCACCTGGATCTGGCCTTCCGGGACACCGCTGTCGGTGGCGTAGCCCTGCTCGACGGCCCCGCTCAGAACGGCGAGCCGAAGGTTCTGCTCGCGTACCTGATCGAAGGTCATGACACCGTCCGGGTTGCCCGTGGGCACGAGGAACGCCGTGGGCGCTGTGTAGTCCGGCGCCGAGAAGGCCGCCGCCTGGCAGCGTTCCGGAGTGATGAACATGCCTGCAGTGATCATGTCGAACTGGCGGGAGAGGGTCAGCCCCGCGATGAGCTCGCCGAAGGCGACGGTCACCACATCGATGTTCGCGATTCCCAGCTTGGTGAGCACGGCGCGCCCGACCTCGACCGACTCACCGGTCACCCGACCCTGCTCGTCGGTGAAGCCATACGGGGCCTCGTCGGCGATGCCGACGGTGATCGTGCCAGCCTCGCGGGCCCGCGCGAGGGTACCTCCCGCCCCCGATCCGCCGGGGACCGCCGTGCACGCCGACAGCAGCGCCGGCCCGCCGACCGCGACGGCTCCGGCGATCGCGGTACGGCGGAAGAGGTCGCGACGACTCCAGGTGCCTCCGGCCATAATCGTGTAGTCCTCACCCTCGGTCGTGGGTACTCCGTCAGCCAACGGTCCTCGGTGGTACACCGGGGATCTCCGAACGTAGGGGATCTGCGCCGCAGCGCCATAGCGGGGGTCGGCTGGGGGCGAGCTTCGTTAACAGAACGCAACACCTCGCCCGCACGTCGGGCGCGATCCGCACCGCCGCGGACGATCCCGCCACCCGATCGCGGTACCGTGACCCGGCCGTACAACCCAGGGACGCCTCACGCGTCCATCGAGTCGACCCTGACCTCGACACAAGGAGCTCCTCTTCCCCATGACGGACGACGGCGACACGCTGCACCTGACCGGCGGCATCCCGCTTTGCGGCACGGTCAAGATCCGTGGCTCGAAGAACGCGGTACCCAAGCTGATGGTCGCGGCCCTCCTGACCGAGGAGCCAGTGATCATCCACAACATCTCGCAGATCGTCGACACGCGGCTCGTCGGGGAGCTGCTGGAGATGTTGGGATGCAGCACCGCGCAGCCGGCGGACGGTCAGCTGCGGATCGAAGCAGGCAACATCCACACCGCCGCGACGAGCGATCTGGAGTACTTCCACGCCCGCAGCCGGATTCCGGTACTCACCTGCGCGCCGCTGCTGCACCGCACCGGTCAGGCGGAGGTCTGGAAGCCCGGGGGGTGCAGCATCGGCGAACGCCCGGTCGACCTGCACCTGGAGGTGCTGCGCGCCTTCGGCGCGGTGAGCGAGCGGACCGACACCGGGTTCAAGCTGACAGCCGAGATCGGCGGGCTGCAGGGCGCCGTCGTCGAGCTGAAGTACCCGAGCGTCGGTGCGACCGAGCAGTTCCTGCTCGGCGCGGTCGTCGCCGCAGGCGACTCGGAGCTGCGCAACGCTGCGACCGAGCCGGAGATCATCGACCTGATCTCGCTGCTCCAGCGCATGGGCGCGCTCATCACCGTCCAGCCGGGCCGGGTCATCCAGGTCACGGGCGTCTCCCGGCTGCGCGGCGTGGCGCATACCGCCATCCCGGACCGCCTCGAAGCCGCCTCGTGGGCGAGCCTCGCCCTCGCGACCGACGGCCGGATCACCGTCAGCGGCGTGCGGCAGGCCGATCTTGGGACCTACCTGAACGTGTACCGGCGCGCGGGCGGTGAGTTCGACTTCTCCAGCGACGGCCACGAGGTGACGTTCCGGCGGGAGAAGTCGATGCCGCGCCCGCTCGTCATCGAGACCGACGTGCATCCGGGCTTCATGACCGACTGGCAGTCACCCATGGTCACCGCGCTGACCCAGGCCGACGGTGTCACCGTGCTGCACGAGACCGTGCACGAGAACCGGCTGGGATACGCCACGGCGCTACAGGCGCTCGGCGCCCAGATGCAGGTCTTCACCGAGTGCCTCGGACGCACCCCCTGCCGCTTCGGGTCGCGAAACCGCAGGCACTCGGCCGTGGTGGTCGGGCCGACGAAGCTGCAGGGGACCACCGTCCACGTCCCGGACCTGCGCGCAGGCTTCTCCTACGTGCTGGCGGCGCTGGCCGCCCAAGGTGACTCGACGGTGACGGGGGTGTCCATCCTCGACCGCGGCTACGAGAACTTCCGCGAGAAGCTGATCGGCGTGGGAGCAAAACTGCGCTGAGCGGACTCTATGCTCACCACCATGGCCGTGCACCTGACCCGGATCTACACCAGGACCGGGGACGACGGGACCACCGCCCTGGGCGACTTCAGCCGCGTCCGCAAGACCGACGTGCGGCTCGCGGCCTACGCCGACACCGACGAGTGCAACGCCGCCATCGGAGTCGCGGTCACGGTGGGGGGCCTGGCCGAGGCGGTGCTCGCCCCGCTGCGACAGATCCAGAACGACCTGTTCGACGTGGGTGCGGACCTGTGCGCGCCGATCGTCGAGAACCCGCAGTACCCACCGCTGCGGGTCACCGACGGCTACGTGACGCGGCTGGAGGGCTGGTGCGACGCGTTCAACGATCCGCTGCCGGCACTCGACTCGTTCATCCTGCCGGGCGGCACCGCCGGGGCGGCCTACCTGCACGTCGCGCGGACGGTGACCCGGCGAGCCGAGCGCTCGGTGTGGGCGCTGCTGGAACTCGACGCGGAACGCACCAACCCGCTCACCGCGACCTACCTGAACCGGCTCTCCGACCTGCTGTTCATCCTCGGCCGGGTCGCGAACCCCGGCGGTGACGTACTGTGGCGGCCCGGTGGCCCGACGGCCCCCTGACGCGCGAGCCCGCGGGTTCGCGCGTCAGGACGCCTGGCGGTAACCGGTGTTGCGCCCGGGCGGGGCAGACTCCAACCACGACTGGAAGCCGGTCAGCACCCCGGGTGCCATGGCGAGCTCCACGTCCACACCGTCGGCCCGGCAGCGCAGCACCGAGGCGGCGTGCGGGAGGACGTAGGTCTCCGCACCGGCTGGCGCGCGCCGGTCCACGATCTCCAGCTCCGTCCGGTCGAGGACGATCGTGGGCCCCGGCCGCAACGAGGTCAGCCGGTGCCAGGCCAGCGTGTTGCCCTGGTAGCGGCCGACACCGAAGTGCCACCCGGCCGACGCGTCCCGGGACGCGGCCCGGGACACGGCGGCGGGTCGGCGGCGCAGGCACGCGTCCACCCCGCCGCCCCGCATGAGCCGGACT
The DNA here is from genome assembly GCA_038257875.1 of Mycobacteriales bacterium. Taxonomy (GTDB): domain Bacteria; phylum Actinomycetota; class Actinomycetes; order Mycobacteriales; family Pseudonocardiaceae; genus Pseudonocardia. Next base: position 27,746 of record JBBSQN010000002.1, on the reverse strand, counting down.
CTGCGAAACGCCAGGTATCCGAGACAGAGGGAGGCGATCACCAGCAGGATGCTGACGACGAGCGCCATCGCCCCCATCGCGGCCCCAGCTACTCGGCCGCGCCAGCGGCTCTCAACCGCGCGTTCGCCCGGGCGGCCGCGGCCGCGCCGGCCGGATCGGAGGGGTCGGCACGATCGCGTGCGGAGCGGGCGCGCGACACGTCGACCTCGTCGGACAGCTCGGCGAACTCCGCCAGCACCGTCACGCCCTCGGGTGTGATGGACAGGAAGCCGCCGTGCACCGCCACCGTGATCGAGTTGCCGTCCGTGTCGTCGATCCGCAGCACGCCGGCGTCCTCGAGCTGGGCGAGCGTCGGCTCGTGGCCGGGCAGCACGCCGATCTCCCCGACCGTGGTGCGGGCGAAGACGAAGCTGGCCTGCCCCGACCAGATCCGCCGCTCGACCGCGACCAGCTCGACGGTCATCTCGGCCATCAGGCGGCCAGCTTCTTGCGGTTGCGCTCCAGGTCCTCCAGACCACCGCAGAGGAAGAACGCCTGCTCGGGTACGTCGTCGAACTCACCCTTGGCGATCTTGTCGAACGACTCGATGGTCTCCTTCAGCGGGACCGTAGAGCCCTCCTGGCCGGTGAACTGTTCGGCCTGGAGCAGGTTCTGCGACAGGAACCGCTCGATCCGCCGCGCGCGGCCGACGAGCTGCTTGTCCTCTTCGGACAGCTCGTCGATGCCCAGGATCGCGATGATGTCCTGCAGGTCGGCGTAGCGCTGCAGGATCCGCTTGACCTCGTTGGCGACGCGGAAGTGCTCGTCGCCGACGTACTGCGGGTCCAGGATTCGCGACGACGAGGTGAGCGGGTCCACCGCCGGGTAGATCCCCTTCTGGGTGATCGGCCGAGAGAGCTCCGTGGTGGCGTCGAGGTGGGCGAACGTGGTGGCCGGCGCCGGGTCGGTGTAGTCGTCGGCGGGCACGTAGATCGCCTGCATCGAGGTGATCGAGCGGCCGCGGGTGGAGGTGATCCGCTCCTGCAGCTCGCCCATCTCGTCGGCCAGCGTCGGCTGGTACCCCACCGCCGACGGCATCCGGCCGAGCAGCGTGGAGACCTCGGACCCGGCCTGGGTGAAGCGGAAGATGTTGTCGATGAACAGCAGCACGTCCTGGCCGAGCTCGTCGCGGAAGTACTCCGCCATCGTCAGCGCGGACAGGCCCACCCGCATGCGGGTGCCGGGTGGCTCGTCCATCTGGCCGAACACCAGCGCGGTGTCGTTGATGACGCCGGACTCGGTCATCTCCGTGATGAGGTCGTTGCCCTCGCGGGTACGCTCGCCGACGCCGGCGAACACCGAGGTGCCACCGAGGTTCTTGGCGACCCGAGTGATCATCTCCTGGATCAGCACCGTCTTGCCCACGCCGGCGCCGCCGAACAGGCCGATCTTGCCACCCTGCACGTACGGGGTGAGCAGGTCGATGACCTTGATGCCGGTCTCCAGCATGTCCGTGCGACCCTCGAGCTGGTCGAACGCCGGAGCCGCGCGGTGGATGCCCCACAGGTCACCGGTGATCTTCAGGTCGGGGGTGTCCAGGCATTCGCCGAGCGCGTTGAACACGTGGCCCTTCACCTGGTCGCCGACCGGCACCGAGATGGGGCGGCGCAGGTCGGTCACGGTCTGCCCGCGGACCAGGCCGTCGGTGGGCTGCATGGAGATCGTCCGCACCAGGTGGTCGCCGAGGTGCTGAGCGACCTCCAGGGTCAGCTTCTTCGCCAGGTCAGCGAAGGTGACCTCGACCGTGAGGGCGTTGTAGAGCTCCGGGACGGCGCCCCGCGGGAACTCGACGTCGACGACCGGGCCGGTGACCCGCACGACCCGGCCGGTGCTGGGCTCTGTCGGGGTGTCTGGGGTATCAGCGGTGTCCTTGGCGACCATCGGTTAGTCCTCGCTTCCTGCGCTCACGAGAGCGTCGGCGCCACCGACGATCTCACTGATCTCCTGGGTAATCTGGGCCTGACGTGCCTGGTTGGCCTCCAGTGTCAGGGTACGAATCAGGTCGTTGGCGTTGTCGGTCGCCGCCTTCATCGCCCGCTGCCGGTTGGCCGACTCCGACGCCGCCGACTCGAGCAACGCAGCGAACAGCCGGGCACTGACGTACTTCGGCAGCAGGGCGTCGAACAGGGTGTCGGCGTCGGGCTCGAACTCGTAGAGCGCCCGCAGACCGTCACCGCGATCGTCACCTGCCGCGACGCCGGTAGCGCCGCCGGTCTGCGTCTCGGAGAGGGCAGTGCCGCTCCCGTCCTCCTCCTCGCCCACGTACTCGACCTCCATCGGCGCCATCCGGCGGGCCTGCGGGGTCTGCGTGATCATGTTCTGGAACTGGGTGTAGACTAGGTGCAGCTCGTCGACGCCCTCGACACCGTCCGCGCCCGCCGACCCGTCCGGATCATCGTCCTGACCAACCATGAACGCCTCGACGAGCGTGTGGGCCGCCTCGGCCGCGTTCGCGTAGGTCGGCTGTTCGGAGAACCCGCTCCACGACGCCACAACGGGGCGGCGGCGGAACCGGTAGTAGCTCACACCTTTGCGGCCGATCACATACAGCACCGGCTCCTTGCCCTGCTCGCGCAGCAGCTGCTGGAGCTGTTCGGCCTCCCTGAGCACTCCCGCGTTGTAGCCGCCGCACTGGCCACGGTCGCTGGTGACGACCAGCACCGCGGCCCGGCGCGGGTTCTCCCGCTCGACGAGCAGCGGATGGTCCAGCGCCGAGTTGTTCGCCAGCTCCGTGAGGACCCGGGTCATCTCCTCGGCGTAGGGCTTCGCCTCGTTCACCCGGGCCCGCGCCTTGGCGATCCGGGAGGTCGCGATGAGCTCCATCGCACGGGTGATCTTCTTGATGGACTGCGTCGACCGAATCCGCCGCCGCAGCACCCGAATCTGTGCCGCCATGGTCTTTCGCCCGCCCTACCCGCTCAGCTCTTCGCCGGAGCCGGCTTGTGGACCTTGACCGACTCCCGGTCCTCCTCGTCGGCGTCCAGCGCCTCCACCTGGGCCTCCTTAGGCACTACTGACGAGCCGTCGGTGGCGGTGAACTGCTTCTTGAACTCGTCCACGATCGTACGCAGGCGCTCGACGGTGTCGTCGGTCAGCTTGCCGGTGTCGCGGATCTCGGTCAGGACGCCCTCGTGGTTGCGCCGTACGTGGTCGAGGATCTCTGTCTCGAACCGGCGGACGTCCACGACAGGTACGGAGTCGAGCTGGCCCGAGGTGCCCAGCCAGATGGAGACGACCTCCTCCTCCACCGGGACCGGTGAGTACTGCGGCTGCTTGAGCAGCTCGACCAGCCGCTCACCGCGACCCAGCGCCGCCGCGGAGGCGGCGTCGAGGTCGGAGCCGAAGGCGGCGAACGCCTCCAGCTCGCGGTACTGCGACAGGTCCAGGCGCAGCGAGCCCGACACCGTCTTCATCGCCTTAACCTGCGCGGCCCCACCGACCCGCGACACCGAGATACCGACGTTGATCGCGGGCCGGACGCCCTGGTTGAACAGGTCGGACTCCAGGAAGACCTGGCCGTCGGTGATCGAGATGACGTTGGTGGGGATGTAGGCCGACACGTCGTTGGCCTTGGTCTCGATGATCGGCAGGCCGGTCATCGACCCGGCACCGAGTTCGTCGGAGAGCTTCGCGCAGCGCTCCAGCAGCCGCGAGTGCAGGTAGAACACGTCGCCGGGGTAGGCCTCGCGGCCCGGTGGGCGGCGCAGCAGCAGCGAGATCGCGCGGTAGGCCTCGGCCTGTTTGGACAGGTCGTCGAAGACGATCAGGACGTGGTAACCCTGGTACATCCAGTGCTGGCCGATCGAGGAACCGGTGTAGGGCGCGAGCCACTTGAACCCAGCCGGGTCCGACGCCGGGGCCGCGACGATCGTGGTGTACTCCAGCGCGCCGGCGTCCTCCAGTGACTGCCGGACACCGGCGACCGTGGAGCCCTTCTGGCCGATCGCCACGTAGATGCAGCGAACCTGGAGCTTGGGGTCGCCGGACTCCCAGTTCTGCTTCTGGTTGATGATCGTGTCGACGCAGACGGCGGTCTTGCCCGTCTTGCGGTCACCGATGATCAGCTGGCGCTGGCCGCGACCGATGGGCGTCATGGCGTCGATGGCCTTGATGCCGGTCTGCAGCGGCTCGTTGACGCTCTGGCGCTGGACCACCGAGGCGGCCTGCAGCTCCAGCACGCGCTGGGTCTCGGCCTCGATGTCGCCCAGGCCGTCGATCGGGGACCCGAGGGGGTCCACGACCCGGCCGAGGAAGTTGTCCCCGACGGGGACCGAGAGGATGCGGCCGGTCCGCTTGACCTGCTGGCCCTCCTCGATGCCGCCGTACGGGCCGAGGATGACCGCGCCGATCTCGCGCTGGTCCAGGTTCAGCGCGACCCCCAGCACACCACCGGGGAACTCGAGGAGCTCGTTGGTCATCACCGAGGGCAGGCCCTCGACGTGCGCGATGCCGTCACTGGTGTCGGAGACGGTGCCGACCTCCTCGCGGGAGGTCTCGGTCTCCAGTGACGAGACGTAGCTGGAGATCGCACTCCGGATCTCCTCCGGGGAGATCGTCAGCTCTGTCATGGCTGTCGTCATGTCCTTTGCTGTCCGGGGCTGGTGGTTGTCCGAGCCTTCTGATGTCCGTGCGAGGTGGTGCCCCTCAGGACGGCAACTGCCTGCGCGCCGCGGCCAGCCTGCCCGCCACGCTTCCGTCGATGAGCTCACCGCCCACCCGGACGACGAGGCCGCCGAGCAGATCCGGGTCGAGCTCGACCTGCAGCGAGATCGACCGCCCGTAGAGCCGGCTGAGCGAGTCACCGAGCCGCTGCTCCTGTTCGGCGGTCAGCCGCACCGCCGTGCGGACGTGCGCGACGTAGCGCTCCCGGCGCGCCGCCGCCAGCTCTGAGAGCTCCTCGGCCGCCAGGTCCAGGCTCGGCCCGCGGGGCGTGTGCACGGTCTGCTCGAGCAAGGTCGCCGCGACGGGTGAGACCTTGCCGCCGAGCACGTCGCGCAGCAGCTCGACCCGGGTGTCGCCCGCGGTGCCACGGTCGCTGAGCAGGGTGTTGAGCTGCGGTTCGCGGTCGAGGATGCGTCCGAACCGGAACAGCTCGTCCTCGACGTCGTCGAGCGTGCCGTCCTTCTCGGCCACGCCCAGGGCGGCCCGTCGCGCCAGTGCCTCGAGCGCGTCGACCAGGTCGAGCGAGCGTGACCAGCGGGCGGAGACCAGATCGGACACCGTGTCCAGCGCCGGTCGGCCGACCTTGTCGGCCAGCAGCCGGTCGGTGAGCGCCGTACGCGCCGCCGCGGGCACGGCCGGATCGGCGAGATGGCGACGCAGCGTCGTCTCGGCCAGCACCAGCCGGAGCACCGCGAACAGATCGGCGCCGAGCCGCTCGAGGTCGCTACCCGACGCGGTGTCGACGTAGGCGTCAAGCCGTGTCCCGGCTTCGGCGAGTGACTCCCGGCTAGTGGGCTGCAGCAGGAGCGCCATCAGAGCATCCCTCCGCCAGCGGGTGTGGACTCCCGGCCCACACCCTGGTCGGTCTCGGGGCCGGCCATCTGGTCGAGCTCGTCGAGGAAACGATCCACGGTGGCGGCCTTGCGCTCGTCGTCGGACAGCGACTCGACGATGATCCGTTCGGCCAGCTGCATCGACAGCCCGCCGATCTCGGCCTGCAGCCGACGCACGGTCTGGTCGCGCTGCGCGACCAGCTGCTCCGCCCCGCGCTGTCGGATCCGCTCGACCTCGCGGTCGGCCTGCTCGCGCAGCTCCGCGCGGATCCGCGAAGCGGCCGCTCGCGCGTCGTCGCGGATCCTGGCCGCCTCGCCGCGCGCCTCGGTCAGCGCCGAGTCGAGGCGGCGCTGGGCCTGCTCGAGATCGCGGGCCGCCTGCTCGCTGTCCTCGACCTGGCGCTGGACGGTGTCCTGGCGCTGGGTCGCCATCCGCGACAGGAGCGGCCAGACGTAGCGGTAGAGCACGAACAGGATGATCAGGAACGCGAAGATCTCGGAGATCAGGACTGCCATCAGTTCGTCCCTCCACTGGCCGGCGTGCGCTCGAGCTCGGCGAGGAAACGCTCCACCGTCGAGCGGCGGCGCCCGTCATCGTCGAACGACTCGCCGACGACCCGCTCGGCCAGCTGCACCGACAGCCCGCCGAGCTCGCTGCGGAGCCGGCGCATCGCCTCCGCACGCTGCGCGGCCAGCTGCTCGCCACCCTGGCGCTGGATCCGCTCGACCTCCTGGTCGGCCTGCTCGCGCAGCTCCGCACGGACCCGCGCAGCCTCCGCCCGCGCGTCGTCGCGGATGCTGGCCGCCTCGGCACGCGCCTGCGCCAGCGCCGAGGAGTAGCGCTCCTGCGCCTCCTGGACCGTACGGACCGCCTTCTCGCGGTCCTCGGTCTGCTTGCGCACCATGTCCTGGCGCTCGCGCATCGCCCGCGACAGCGGCGGCACGACGTAGCGGTAGAGCACGAACAGCACGACCAGGAACAGCACGAACTCGACGAAGAAGGTGGCGTTGGGCAGCAGGAAGTTGTTCGTCCCGGCCGCCAGCACGCGTGTCGTCGTCATGAGGACCGTCTCACGCTGCGCCGGTGACGAACACGAACAGCGCCATGAAGGCCAGGTTGATGAAGTACATGCCCTCGACCAGACCGATGATCAGGAACATCGTGGTGTTCAGCCGGCCGGCCGCCTCAGGCTGGCGGGCCACCCCCTGGATCACCGCGGAGCCGGCCAGGCCGTCGCCGATCGCCGCGCCGATCGCGCCGCCGCCCAGTGCGATGCCGCCACCGACCATCGCCAGGCCGAGCAGCAGCGGGTCCGGTCCCTCGGCGGCAGCCTGGGCCAGCACAGTGGTCGCACTCATGTCTCTCCTCGTTCTTTCCCGTGCCGCACCTCGCTCGGTGCGCCACGCGTCGTCTGCTGGGGAGCAGGGGACCGCGCCGCCTAGTGCGTCGCTGCCCCTTCGTCACTGCCCACTGCCTCGCTGAAGTAGATGATGGTGAGCAGCGTGAAGATCAGAGCCTGGATCAGGCCGATGAACATGTCGAACAGCTTCCAGGCCACGTTCGGGGCCCACAGGATGTAGGCCGGCATCAACGCGATGATGGAGACCATGATCCCGCCGGCGAAGATGTTCCCCCACAGCCGCAGGGCCAACGAGACCGGCCGCGAGAAGTACCGGGTGATGAGCTCGGACGGGGCCAGGAACGCGTACGGCTTGGCCAGGTGTCCGAAGTAGTCCTTGACCCCCCGGCTGCGGATCTCCACGACGTTCACCCAGACGATGACCAGCAGCATCATGGGATAGACCAGGTTGACATCGGCAGTGGGTGGCGGGAGGTAGTGCTCCGACGGCAGCGCGGCCAGCCAGTTGGCGATCAGGATGAACGCGAAGAGCGTGACGCCGAGAGCGACGATACCGCGCGGCGCCCGCACCCCCATGCCGTCCCGGACCTGACCCTGCACCCAACCGGTGAGGGCCTCGAACACCAGCTGCAGCGTGGTCGGCCGGCCCCTGGTCACCCCCCGCGCCATGTACAGGCCCAGCGCGCACACGACCGCCCCGGCGAGCACCGTCGCGATGATCGTGTCGAGGTTGAACGTGAGCCCCAGGAGCTCCGCGGTCCAGTGCTCGCCCGGGGTGACCTCCTCGGCGGCGAGGACGGCGGCGGTACCCGTCGCGTCGTTCGTCATCTCTGTCGGATCTCCTTGATCAGCGGCAGCATCGAGCTCGCGATGGCGAGGAACTGGAACAGTGCGAGCCCACCGAACACGGCGAGCCCGGCGGGGCGGAACAGCAGCGCGCAGCCGAACGCGAGCACGGTGATCACAGCGAGCCGGGCCAGCACCGACCCGGAGAACCGGACCTTGGACGGCCGGGCGTTGGCGAACCGCACCACCGACTGCACGATGAGACCGGAGTTCAGGACACCGAGGGCGAGACCGACGCAGCCGAAGAGCGCGTAGGCACCCAGCCCCATCGGGACCAGCACCGCGACCCCGAGCAGGCCCACGACAGCGGCGGCGCGCGCCGATCGCCGGAACGTGGCCCGGGTGACGGGAGGGGTGTACGGCGTACCGGTCACCACGACGATCTCACCTCCTCCTTCACAGATATCTCTTGAACTGCTGGTAGACGTAGACGCACGCGGCGACGACACCCAGGGCCAGACCGGCGAGGGCGAACCCGGGAAACGTATCGAATGGGAGGTCGGCCAACCAGCCGAGGCCGAAGCCCACCACCAGGCAGCCGGCCAGGGTCAGCCCCATGGAGAGCAGGTCGCCCAGCTCGGGACCGCCAGCGTCCATCGGGGCTCAGCCGGTCCGCATCCGGCGACTGCCTGCCCGGATGGAAGCGTTCACGGTAACTCCTCGCCTCGGCGCGGGAAGAAGGACTTGCCCCGGCGCGGCTCGTAGGGCCAAGCTGTCAGGGGTAACCGGGCTGCCCACTGGTGAGGCGACGCTACCACAGCGCCGCCGAGTTACCGTGCGCGCCCTGACCTGCACGAAAGAGTTGTCAGCCACGTCACTCTGTGCGGGTTGTCCGATTACCGTCGATCATGCGACAGCGCCGCCGCGTCAACCGGCCGGGTTCCGTGGGCGTATCCGCGGCAGCGCGGAGGCGAGCACAGCGCCCACGACGGCGCTGCCCACGACCCACAACACGACGGACAGGTCGTCGATCAGCGCCAGTGCGACGGCGCCGAACGCGAGCACCGCGGCCCACAGGTAGATCAGCAGTACCGCCCGCCGATGGCTGTGGCCGATCTCCAGCAGCCGGTGGTGCAGGTGCATCTTGTCCGGCGCGAACGGGCTCATCCCCGCCTTGGTGCGCCGGACCACCGCTAAGAGCAGGTCGAGCAGCGGGACGAACAACACCGCTGCCAGCACGATGAGCGGGGCGAACAGCGCCAGGATGTCGGTACCGTCGGTGGTGGTGATCGAGATCTGGCCGGCGGCGCTCGTCGTCGCGGCGGCCAGCAACAACCCGATCAGCATCGAGCCGGAGTCGCCCATGAAGATCCGGGCCGGGTTGAAGTTGTGTGGCAAAAACCCCAGGCAGGCGCCGCCGAGAACGGCCGCGATCAGCGCCGGAAAGTACGCGGACGGGTCGTTGCCCACCCGCTGCACCAGACCGATCGCGAACAGACCGGTGGCCGCCGCGGCGATCATCCCGATGCCAGCAGCCAGCCCGTCCAGGCCGTCGACGAAGTTCATCGCGTTCACCAGTGCCACCGTGAGCAGCACCGTGAGCAGCACGCCCTGTCCCTGGCCCAGGCTCAGCAGCGAGCCAGAGATCCCGGTGCCGCCACCGCCCCACGGCACGTAGAACACCGTCCACTGCACCCCGACGAGCACCAGCAGACCGGCGGCCGTCATCTGGCCAGCGAACTTCGTGAGCGCGCCGAGCTCGTAGCGGTCGTCGAGGGCACCGACGACCACGAGCAGGACGCCAGCGGCCAGCACCCCGAGGATCTCGTTCGAGTTGTTGTCAAACGCCAGCCGCAGCGCGGGCAGCTGGTAGGCCATCCCAACCCCGGCGAGCACCCCGCCGAGCATCGCCAGCCCGCCCCACCGCGGCGTCGGCGTCACGTGCACGTCCCGCCCGCGCGGCCAGGCCACCGCACCGGCCCGCAGCGCGAACACCCGCACCGGGCCGACGAGCAGGAACGTGATCACCGCAGCCGTCAGCCCCGCGAGCAGGTACTCCTTGATCGGCAGGACGAGCGTGGGCACCTGATCGAGTCTGGGCGAGGCAGCCGGCGCGCTCAGGACCTCGGATAGGCGGGGGTTCGCGCGACGAGCGTCGACACCGCGTCGGCCACGTCGGCCAGCTCGGCGTCGCCCTCCGGGGTGTCGTGCTCGGCTCGGACCGCACGGGCCAGCAGCGACCCGATCTCAGCCATGTCGGACTCGACCATCCCCTGCGTGGTGACGCTGGGCGACCCGACCCGCAGACCCGAGGGCTTCAGCGGCGGTGCCGGGTCATACGGGATCGCGTTCTTGTTGAGCGTGATCCGAGCGGCGTCGCAGCGGGTCTCGGCCTGGGCGCCAGTGACCCCGAGCGGACGCAGGTCCACGAGCGCGAGATGGGTGTCGGTGCCGCCGGAGACCGCCCGCATGCCCTCGGTCTCCAGGCTCTTGGCCAGTGCCTGCGCGTTCGCGACGACCTGGGTGGCGTAGGCCCGGTACGCCGGCTGCGCCGCCTCGCGCATCGCCACGGCCTTGGCCGCGACGGCGTGCATCAGCGGGCCGCCCTGGGAGAAGGGGAACACGGCCTTGTCGATGGCCTTGGCGTGCTCGGCGCGGGCGAGGATCATGCCGCCACGGGGGCCGCGCAGCACCTTGTGCGTGGTGGCCGTGACGACGTCGGCGAACGGCACCGGCGACGGGATGGCCTGGCCGGCCACGAGCCCGATGAAGTGCGCGGCGTCGACCACGAGCTTTGCCTCGACCTCGTCGGCGATCTCGCGGAACACCTTGAAGTCGATCAGTCGGGGGTACGCCGTGGCCCCGGCAATGATCATTTTTGGACGGTGCTCTAGGGCCAGGTCGCGGACCTGGTCGTAGTCGATCAGCTCGGTGTCCTGACGCACGGTGTAGGAGACCGCGTTGAACCATTTTCCGGAGAAGCTGACCTTGCTGCCGTGGGTGAGGTGTCCACCCTGCTTGAGGTCCATCGCGAGCACCGTGTCACCGGGCTGCGCGAACGCCGCGTACACCGCGAAGTTGGCCGACGCGCCGGAGTGCGGCTGGAGGTTGGCATGCTCGGCGCCGAAGAGCTCCGTCGCGCGCGCGTTGCCGATCTCCTCGGCACGGTCCACGACCTGGCACCCGCCGTAGTAGCGCCGGCCGGGGTAGCCCTCGGCGTATTTGTTCGACAGCGTGGAGCCCAGCGCGGCGAGCACCGCCGGGCTGGTGAGGTTCTCGCTGGCGATGAGCTGCAGCCCGCCGCGCAGCCGATCCAGCTCGTCGAGCACCACACCCGCGATCTCCGGGTCCTGCTGGTGCAGCGCGTCGAAGTCCGGTCCCCAGAACGGTGTCGTCGTCACGGTGGTTCACGCTACCCGCGCTGGTCGCGGACCGGTCGGTCTCCCCCCGAGACACCGAGTTCGACAGGAGTCCGCTTCGATCATGCTCAGAATCGGACTGCCGTCGAACTCGACGCGGGTAGCCGCGACTCCAACATCGTGCGGACCCGGTGGGGCGTCTGTGGTGGGTTGCCGTCGACGTCGTCGTAGGTGAAGCGCAGGGTCAGCCAGCCCAGGTCGGCGACGTCGAGATCGCGGCGGCGGTCTGCCCGGGAGCGACGATCGGTGAAGTGCTGGCCGCCGTCGTAGGTGATAGCGAGCATCGCGGCAGGATAGGCCAGGTCGAGTCGAGCGATGACGAAGCCGTACGGGTCAACCACCGGATACTGGACCTCGGGCGCCGGAAGCCCCGCGAGCACGAGCAGCAGCCGCAGCTGCGATTCCATGACCGACTCGGCACGCGGATCGGCCAGCTCGACGACCCGGTCCAGGCACCGGCTACCCCGCGCTCGCGGCCCGGTGGCACGACGGGTGATCAGGTCCGTGGGTGCGAAGCCACCACAACGGGCGAGCGCGTCCACCGCGGCGACGGCCTGGACCAGCGGCAGCCGGCGGGCGAGATCCCACGCCGTCCGCAGGGGTGAGGTGACCCGGCATCCGGCCACGTCGCGCACGTCCTCGCCGGTCGCCGAGCCCCGGCGGACGAGCAGCCCCGGGTGCCGACGGACGTCGTGGCCGACGAGCACCTCGGCCGGTGCGCGCGCCGGCGAGCAGCCGGCACCGAGCAGCGTGGCGGCGGAGTAGCCGGCCAGCACGCCACCCCGGTCGGCCACGAGCAGGTAGGCCGCCCGCGAGCGGGTAGCCAGGTCGAGCTCCTGCCCGGCGGACACATAGACGTCCGGAAAGACTCGCCGAAAGCGCGGACCGTAGAGCTGCGCGCGGGTCAGCAGCCCGAGCCGGATCGCCTCCACCCCGCGGAACGGACCGTCGAGCACGCCGGCAGCGTCCCGGATCCGCTCGATCTCCGGGGGCTGTTTCATCGAGTTCGACGCCAGTCCGGCGCCGGGCATGATCGAAGCGGACTGGCGTCGAGCTCACGGGTTATGCGAGGAAGACCTCGCGGCCGAGGACCTCGGCGAGGTCTTCCTGCGTCACCGCGCCTTCGCGGAGGATGCGTGGGTCCTCGCCGGTCAGGTCGAGGACCGTGGACGCGATCGGCTCCCCCGACGCGCCGCCGTCGAGGTAGACCGACACCGACTCACCGAGCTGGGACTGCGCGTCCGCGACGTTCGTGGCCGGGGGCGAGCCGGAGACGTTCGCGCTGGACACCGCCATCGGCCCGACGTCGCGCAGCAGCTCCAGCGCCACCGGGTGCAGCGGCATCCGCAGCATCACGGTGCCCTTGGTGGAGCCCAGGTCCCACGCCAGCGACGGCGCGTGCGGCAGCACCAGCGACAGCCCGCCCGGCCAGAACGCCTCGATCAGGTCGCGGGCTACCTTCGGCACCCCGAGCACCAGGCCGTCGATCGTCGACCAGGAGCCGACGAGCACGGGCACCGGCATGTCCGGGCCGCGGTTCTTCGCCGAGAGCAGCGACCACACGGCCGTTCTGGAGAACGCGTCGCAGCCCAGGCCGTAAACGGTGTCGGTGGGCAGCACCACCAGCTGCCCGGCCCGCACGGCGCGGGCCGCCGCGGCGAGGCCTTCGCGGCGGGAGTCGGGATCGGCACAGTCGTAGGTGGAATAGTAGGTCGGAGCCACCGCGGAAGACTACGACCGATCAGCTCGGCGCGATCCGCCGGGCAGTGGCGAACCGGGGACGCCCGGCAAGGTCGTGGTGCTCCTCGACCTCGGTGAGCACCCGGCGCCGGCGCAGCAGGGCGGGCACGACCTCGCCGTGGGTGTCGTCGTGCTCGATGCCCAGATACCCACCGTAACGCAGCAACCCGGCCGACGCGGCGATGACCGCGCGGATGATCTCGAGCCCGTCCGGGCCGCCGAAGACCGCGCCGGGCGGGTCCCAGTCGATCACCTCCACCGGCAGCGGGGTGCCGTCGGGGACGTAGGGCGGGTTGCACAGCACGAGGTCGACGTGCGACTCGAGCTCGGCGAGCAGGTCGTTGCAGCGCACGTCGGCAGCGTGCAGGGTGACCGGAGTGCCGCCGGTGGCGACGTGATCGGAGAGGTTGCGCCGCGCCCAGGTCAGGGCGGCTGGATCGGCCTCGACGGCGTGCACCACGGCGTCGCGACGGCACAGCGCCACCCCCAACGCGAGCGCACCCGAACCCGTGCACAGGTCCACGACCAGCGGGGAGGCGACCTCGGAGATCGCGCGCAACCCCCAGTCGAGCAGCAGCTCGGTCTCCGGACGCGGCGTGAACACCCCCGGCCCGACCGCAACGGTCACCGGCCCGAGCACGGCCGTGCCGACCAGGTGTTGCAGCGGCTCGCGGGCGGCGCGACGCACGACGAGCCGCCGCAGCGTCTCGATCACCGGCGGGTCCACCAGCGGCTGGAGCATCAGGCGCCCACGCTCCACGCCGACGACGTGCGCGGCCAGGATCTCGGCGTCAACCCGCGGGGACGCGACGCCCGCGGCGGCGAGCATCCGCTCTGCCTCCCCGATCGCCAGGCGCAGCGGCTGCCGGTTCACGTGCCCACTGCCTCCGCCCGTTCGGCCGCCGCGAGCGCGGCGAGGACGTCGTCGAGGTCACCGTCCAGGACGGCCGCGAGGTTGTGCGCCTTGTATCCCACGCGGTGGTCGGAGATCCGGTTCTCCGGGAAGTTGTAGGTGCGGATCCGCTCGGACCGGTCGACGGTGCGCACCTGCGAGCGCCGCTGCGCCGAGGCGCGCGCCGCCTCCTGCTCGTCGGCCATGGCCTGCAGCCGGGAGCGCAGCACCGCCGTGGCGCGCACCTTGTTCTGCAGCTGGGACTTCTCGTTCTGGCAGCTCACGACGGTGCCGGTGGGCAGGTGGGTGATCCGCACCGCCGAGTCGGTGGTGTTGACGCTCTGCCCGCCGTGGCCCGAGGAGCGGAACACGTCGATCCGCAGGTCGTTCTCGTCGATCTCGACGGCCGCTTCCTCGCCGGAATCGGGATACACCAGCACGCCCGCCGCGGAGGTGTGCACCCGACCCTGGGACTCGGTGACCGGCACGCGCTGCACGCGATGCACGCCGCCCTCGAACTTCAGCGCGGCCCAGACCCCGTCGGCCTCGGCACGCCGCGACCGCACCGAGAGCGTGATGTCCTTGTACCCGCCCAGATCCGACGGCACGGCGTCGAGGGCCTCGATCGTCCAGCCGCGACGCTCGGCGTAACGCTGGTACATCCGTACGAGATCGCCGGCGAACAGGGCCGACTCCTCGCCACCCTCCCCCGACTTGACCTCGAGCACGACGTCCTGGCCGTCGTGCGGGTCGCGCGGCACGAGCAGCTCGGCGAGGCGGGTCTCCAGCAGCGGGATCCGGGCGGCCAGCGCCGTGGCCTCGGTGGCGAACGCCGGGTCCTCGGCGACGAGCTCGCGGGCGGCGGCCTCGTCCTCGCGGGCGGCAGCGAGCTCACGGGCGGCGACGACAACGGGGCCGATCTCGGCGTACCGGCGCCCGAGCTTGCGCGCGGTGGCGGCGTCGGCGTGCACGGTGGGGTCGGCGAGCGCGAGCTCCAGTTCGGCGTGCTCGGCGAGCACGGCATCGACCGCCGGTACCGTCATCTCGCCTCCCCTGCGCTGGTCCGGACATGCAGACGGCGCCCACCCGAACTGGTGGGCGCCGTCGGTACAGCTAGGAGCGCTTGCCGGCGCGCTTGCCGTAGCGGGCCTCGAAGCGGGCGACGCGGCCGCCGGAGTCGAGGATCTTCTGCTTGCCGGTATAGAACGGGTGGCAGGCCGAGCAGACCTCGACGGTGATCGCACCGCTGGCCTTGGTGCTGCGGGTACTGAACTGGTTGCCGCAGCCGCAGGTGACCTGCGTCTGGACGTACTCGGGGTGGATGCCGTTACGCACGGAGGTTCCTCTCGATGTGGCGCCGGGTCCCGCGATGCGGGTGAACCGGAGCCGGAGTTGACGTGTCATTCAACCACCCGGGTCGGCACCGGAATTCCCGGGGCGCCGCGGCGGGGTCGTGGGCTCAGTCGTCAGAACCCGGGGTGCTCTTCGCAACCTGCATCAGGAACTCGATGTTGGTGCGCGTCTTGCGGAGCTGGGTGAGCAGCAGGTCGATGGCCTGCTGGTCGTCGAGCGCCGAGAGCACCCGGCGCAGCTTGACAATGACCGCGAGCTCGTCGGGTGAGAGCAGCAGCTCCTCCTTGCGCGTGCCCGACGCGTCGACGTCGATGGCCGGGAAGACCCGCTTGTCGGCGATGCGGCGATCCAGCTTGAGCTCGGCGTTGCCGGTGCCCTTGAACTCCTCGAAGATCACCGTGTCCATCGTGGACCCGGTCTCGACAAGCGCCGTGGCGAAGATCGTCAGCGAGCCGCCGTCCTCGATGTTGCGCGCCGCGCCGAGGAAGCGCTTGGGCGGGTACAGCGCCGTGGAGTCCACGCCGCCGGAGAGGATCCGGCCCGACGCGGGCGCGGCCAGGTTGTAGGCCCGGCCCAGGCGGGTGATCGAGTCGAGCAGCACGACGACGTCGTGACCCATCTCGACCAGGCGCTTCGCCCGCTCGATGGCCAGCTCCGCCACGGTGGTGTGGTCGCCCGGCGGGCGGTCGAACGTGGACGCGATGACCTCGCCCTTCACCGACCGCTGCATGTCGGTGACCTCCTCCGGCCGCTCGTCCACGAGGACGACCATGAGGTGGCACTCCGGGTTGTTCGTCGTGATCGCGTTGGCGATCGACTGCAGGATCATGGTCTTGCCGGCCTTCGGCGGCGAGACGATGAGCGCCCGCTGGCCCTTGCCGATCGGCATGACCAGGTCGATGACGCGGGGGGTGAGCTTGTGCGACTCGGTCTCCAGGCGCAGCCGCTCGTTCGGGTAGAGCGGGGTGAGCTTGGTGAACTCCGGACGGCCCCGGGAAGCCTCCGGCTCCTGACCGTTGATCGTGTCGACCCGCACCAGCGGGTTGAACTTCTGCCGCGACTGCTCGCCCTCGCGAGGCTCGCGCACGGCGCCGGTGATCGCGTCCCCGCGGCGCAGGCCGTAGGTGCGCACCACCGACAGCGACACGTAGACGTCCGTAGGACCGGACAGGTACCCGGTGGTGCGGACGAACGCATAGTTGTCCAGCACGTCGATGATGCCGGCGACGGGCAGCAGCACGTCGCCGTCGCGCACCTCGGTGTCGACAGTGCCCTGGGCCTGGCCCTGGCCACCGCCGCGGTCGTTGCGGTCGCGCCCCCGGCGGCGGTCGCGGAACCGGCGGCCACGACGGCCGCGGCCGTCACCCTCGGTGTCGGAGTCGTCGTCAGGGCGGTTGTCCCGCGGGCCCCGGTTGTCGTTACGGACCCCGCCCCTGACGGCATCGCCACGGTCGTCACCGCGGTTGCGGCCACGCTGGCGGTCGTTGCCGGCGGTCTCGCCGGGCCCGGACTCGCCGGTTGCGTCGGGCTGGTCGCCGCGGGGGCGACGGTTCTGGCGGGAGCGACGCCCACCGGTGTCGGCCTCCGTATCGGTGAGAGACGCCTGCGCCGGGGTGTCGGCCGCGCTCTCGAGCGCGGGGGCGCCGTTCACCTGTCTCTCGTCGTCAGCCGGGGCCGGGTCCACGCTCGGGGCCGGATCGGCCACCACACCGTTGGCGGCGGGCTGCACGTCGGGAGCTCCCGCGGGTCGGGACACGACCCGACGGCGAGGTGCGCCTACGGCCTCGACCGCGGGCGCGCTGCCGTTCGCGGCGGCGGCCTCCGTGCCAGGCGCCTCCGCGGTGGATGTCTCCGCGGCGACATCGCCGCTGGTGACGGGTTCGGCGGAGCCACCACCGTGCTCCGGCAGCGACAGCTGCCCGACCGCGGGCGGGGGGTCGGCCGCGCCGCCCTGCCGCTCCTTGATGGCGGCGATCAACTCGCCCTTGCGCATCGCGGAGGTATCGGAGATGTTCAGCTCCTCAGCCAGCTGGCGGAGCTCCTCCAGCACCATGCCGGTCAGGCCGCCGCGCTTGCGGGGCGCAAAGTCAGCCTCGGTACCGACGAGATCGGTCTCGCTCACAGATGTCCTTCCTAACCGGCCGGGCCGCGCCCAGACCAGCGGGATTCACATACTCGCCCGGACGGTGCGCCGGACGACAGTCGGTCAACGGGTCGCGGAAGAGCGACCGCCCCGACAGGCAAGGGCGGCGATCGCCGCGACGGTCACGGGAAGAGGCCGCTCGGTTCGGACAGCGGAGACGCAGATCCCGGCTCGAGTGGCCACGCGGATGACGCGTGGATCGCCGTTGCGATGCCGAGAGTAGACGTTGCCGGTGATAGCGGCAACAACACCCTGCCCGACGCGCCGCATGCGACGCCGCTAACCGATCTCCACCCGAGCACCGTGGGGGTCCACGGGCAGCGCAACAGCGGTGAACCCGTGCAGGTCCAGACCTTCGGGCAGGCCGGCATCCGTGGTCAGTGCCAGCACGGTGGGACCGGCCCCGGAGACGGCGGCCGGGACCCCCCGCGCGCGCAACGCGTCCACGAGATCGGCCGAGGCCGGGTAGGCCGGACGCCGGTAGGCCTGGTGCAGGCGGTCCTCCGTGGCCGCCAGCAGCAACTCGGGGCGCTGGGTGAAGGCCAGCACCGCGAGCGCGGTGCGGCTGCCGGTGAAGGCCGCGTCGACCAGCGGCACGCGGTCGGGCAGGAGCCCACGGGTGGTGCGGGTCAGCGACTCGGTCCCGGCGACGAGCGCCACCGGACGGAGATCGGGATGGGCGTCGAGTCCTACCGCGTGAAACCGCTCCGCCGCGTTCTCCACGCTCGCCCAGGCGATCACGAAACCGCCGAGCAGGCTCGCGGCGGCGTTATCCGCGTGCCCCTCCATACCGGCCGCGATCTGCAACACCGTGTCGCGCTCCAGCTCCGGATCCCGCCCGGCGAGCAGCACGGCCGCGACGGCACCCGCCACCGCGGCGGCGGCGGAGCTGCCGAGCCCACGCGCGTGCGGGATCGCGTTGCGACAGCGCAGCCGCAGCCCGGGGGGTGCGTCGCCGACGAGGTCCCAGGTGGCACGCATCGCACGGACGACGAGGTGTGTCTCGTCACACGGCACCGCGCCCGCGCCCTCGCCTGCCACCTCCACCGAGACGCCGGCCGGCGCGACCGCGACCTCGACCTCGTCGACGAGCGCCAGCGCCAGCGCCAGCGTGTCGAAGCCCGGGCCGAGGTTCGCCGACGAGGCCGGCACCCGGACCCGAACCTCACGAGGCCTGCCCATCAGAACCGTCCCCTCAACACAGCTCGAGCGCGGCGGCGACCGCACCGGAGTCGACCGGGACGACGGTCGGAGCGGGCGCGGTGAGCAGGGCCGTGTCCGGATCTTTCAGCCCGTGCCCGGTGACGGTGCACACCACGAGCGAGCCGCGGGGCAGCGATCCGGCCGCCGTCGACTGCAGCAGGCCCGCGACGCTCGCCGCCGAGGCCGGTTCGACGAACACGGCCTCGCGGGAGGACAGCAGCCGATAGGCGGCCAGGATCTCCTCGTCGGTGACCGCGGCGAACCGCCCGCCGGACTCGTCGCGCACGGCCATCGCGGCAGTCCAGGAGGCGGGTGCCCCGATCCGGATAGCGGTGGCGATCGTCTCCGGGTTGCGGACGGGTTCCCCGCGCACCAGTGGCGCCGCACCCGCGGCCTGGTAACCGAGCATCCGCGGTGGCGCGGTGATCAGCCCGTCGGCGTGGTAGGAGCGGTAGCCCGCCCAGTAGGCGGTGATGTTGCCTGCGTTGCCCACCGGCAGGCAGTGCACGTCGGGGGCGCGGCCCAGCTCGTCGCAGATCTCGTACGCGGCGCTGGCCTGCCCGGCGATCCGGGTGGGGTTCACGGAGTTGACCAGCGCGGCCACCGGGTAGTCGACGGCGGTCTTGCGGGCCAGCTCCAGGCAGTCGTCGAAGTTGCCGTCGATCTGCAGGATCCGCGCCCCGTGGGCGACGGCCTGCGCGAGCTTGCCCAGCGAGATCTTGCCCTGCGGCACGAGCACGGCGCAGGTCATCCCCGCACGCGCTGCGTAGGCGGCGGCCGAGGCCGAGGTGTTGCCGGTGGACGCGCAGATGACGCCCTGCTTGCCGCTCGCCAGCGCGTCGGTGACCGCCATCGTCATCCCGCGGTCCTTGAACGAGCCCGTCGGGTTGGCTCCGTCGACCTTGAGGTAGACCTCGCAGCCGGTGAGCTCGGAGAGGTGCGGCGCGGACAGCAGCGGGGTACCGCCCTCGCCGAGCGTGACGATCGTCCAGCCCGGCTGCACCGGCATCCGGTCGCGGTAGGCCTCGATCACGCCCGGCCAGCGCGGCGTCGTCCGGAACATGGGCACAGTGTCGACCCGCGCTCCGCTGATGCTCCACGCGGTCATCCGGCCACCCCTTTGCGTCCCAGGTCCTCGACACGCAGCACGCTGTCCACGCCGCGCACGACGTCGAGGCCGGTGAGGATCTCAACCGTCGCGGCCAGCGCCGCCTCCGGCGCCGTGTGCGTGACAACCACCAGGTGCGCTGCCCCACCCTCGTTGTCCCCACCGGTCTGGCGCACCGCGGCGATGCTGACCCCGCGCCGCGCGAACTCACCGGAGATCGTCGCGAGCACGCCGGCGCGGTCGGCCACGTCCAGGCTGACGTGATAGCGCGTGGACACCGCGCCCATCGGCTGGATGGGCAGGCTGGCATACGCCGACTCCCGCGGCCCGCGCCCGCCGATCACCCGGTTGCGCGCGACCGCGACGAGGTCGCCCAGCACCGCGCTCGCGGTGGGCGCCCCGCCCGCGCCCTGCCCGTAGAACATCAGCTGTCCGGCCGCCTCGGCCTCGACGAACACCGCGTTGAAGGCGCCGTGCACCGCCGCGAGGGGATGCGAGGCGGGGATCATGGCCGGGTACACCCGGGCCGACACCGACTCGGGCGTAGCGCCGCCGACGCCGCCGACTCCCCCGCCGGTGCGCTCGCAGATCGCCAACAGCTTGATCACGCAGCCCATCCCGGCGGCCGTGGCGATGTCGGCGGCGGTGACCGCCCGGATCCCCTCGCAGTGCACGTCAGCTGCGGTGACCCGGGTGTGGAACGCCAGCGAGGCCAGGATCGCGGCCTTGGAGGCGGCGTCGTAGCCGTCGACGTCGGCGCTCGGGTCGGCCTCGGCGTACCCCAGCCGGGTGGCCTCCTCCAGGGCGTCGGCGTAGCTCGCCCCGGAGGAGGCCATCTGGGAGAGGATGAAGTTGGTGGTGCCGTTCACGATCCCGGCCACCCGGGTGATCCGGTCGCCGGCCAGGGACTCGCGCAGCGGGCGCAGCAGCGGGATCGCCCCGGCCACGGACGCCTCGTAGTACAGGTCGGCGCCGGAGGCATCGGCGGCCTCGGCGAGGGTCGGGCCGTCCTCGGCGAGCAGCGCCTTGTTGGCCGTCACCACCGACTTACCGGCCTTGAGCGCCTCCAGCAGCAGCGCACGCGCCGGCTCGATGCCCCCGATCACCTCGACGACGACGTCCACGTCGGCGCGCGTGACCAGCGCGGACGCGTCGGTGGCGAGCAGGTCGCCCAGCTCGGGATGGCGGTGCGGGCGCCGTACCGCCACCCCGACCAGCTCGACCGGGGCGCCGGCGCGCGCGGTCAGCTCGTCAGCCTGATCGCGCAGGAGCCGGACGACCTCCCGGCCGACGGTGCCGAAGCCGAGCAGCGCCACCCGGACCGGCCCGGCGCCCCCGCGGGGGCTTGTCGGGCTCACCGCGCCACCTCGAGCCGGAACTGGTCCTCGATCCTCTCCCGGCGCAGCAGGACGCGGGCGGCACCCTCGCGCACGGCGACGACCGCCGGACGCGGGAGCCGGTTGTAGGAGCTCGCCATCGAGTAGCAGTACGCCCCGGTCGCGGCGACGGCGAGCAGGTCGCCGGGCGCGAGGTCGGCGGGCAGCCAGCAGTCGCGCACGACGATGTCACCACTCTCGCAGTGCTTGCCGACCACCCGGGACAGCAGCGCGTCGCCCGTGCCGTCGAGCTGCGACGAGCGGGAGACCAGCCGGCAGTCGTACACCGCGTCGTAGAGCGCGGTACGGATGTTGTCGCTCATCCCGCCGTCGACGCTGACGTAGCGGCGCCCCGCGCCGCCGCCGAGCGGTACGTCCTTGAGCGTGCCCACCTCGTAGACCGTGACGGTGCCCGGTCCGGCGATGGCGCGGCCGGGCTCGACGGCGATCTCCGGCACGTCCAGCTCCTCCGCGTGGCACTCGCGCTTGACGATGCCGCGCAGCTCCTCGGCCAGGTCGGCGACGCTCGGCGGCGTCTCACCGGCGCGGTAGGCGATGCCGAACCCGCCGCCGAGGTCGAGCGTGCCGAGCGCGACGAGGGCGTCGGACCCGTGCTCCTTGTGCAGCTGGGCGAGGAACCGCACCACCCGGTGCGCGGCGACCTCGAACCCCTCGGTGTCGAAGATCTGGCTGCCGATGTGGCTGTGCAGCCCCACCAGGGCGAGCCCCTCGGACTTCAGCACGCGGCGGGCGGCCTCCGCGGCGTCGCTGGTCGCCCCGCCCGCGAGCGAGAAACCGAACTTCTGGTCCTCGTGCGCGGTGGCGATGAACTCGTGGGTGTGTGCCTCGACGCCGACGGTCAGCCGGATCATCACCGGCACGACGACGCCGCGGTCCCGCGCCACCGCGTCCAGCCGGGCGATCTCGTGGAACGAGTCGAGCACCACCTGCCCGACCCCCGCCTCGACCGCGGCCTCCAGCTCCTCGAGGGACTTGTTGTTGCCGTGCAGCGCGATCCGTTCCGGCGGGAAGCCGGCGCGCCGGGCGACGGCGAGCTCGCCACCGCTGCAGACGTCGAGCGAGAGCCCCTCCGCGGCGACCCAGCGCGCCACCTCGGTGCACAGGAACGCCTTGGCGGCGTAGTGCACCGACCCCCCGCCGAACGCGGCGGCGAACTCCGCGGCCCGGGACCGGAAGTCGGCCTCGTCGATCACGAACAGCGGCGTGCCGAACTCCTGCGCCAGGTCGCGGACGTCGGCCCCGGCGATCACCAGGGCTCCCCCGGCGCCGCGCTCCGCGCCGCGCGGCCACACCGATCCGGCGAGCTCGTCGAGCCCGGCGGCGTCTACGGGTCGGGGACCTGCGGTCTCCGGCGGCACCTGGATCTCGGCGTGCAGCGGGCCGGCCGGGTGCGCTCTCACATCCGCTCCGGGGCACTCACGCCGAGCAGACCGAGCCCGGTCGCCAGCACCTGACGGGCGGCGACGCACAGGCCGAGCCGAGCCCGGTGCAGGTCACTGACCTGCTCGTCGCCCATCGGTAACACGCGACAGGCGTCGTAAAACTTGTGGTAAGCCCCGGCCAGCGACTCGAGGTAGCGCGCCACCCGGTGCGGCTCGCGCAGCTCGGCGGCCGACGCGACGACGGCCGGGAACTCCCCGAGCGTGCGGATCAGATCACCCTCCCGGGGGTGGCTCAGCAGCCCGTAGGCCGCCCCGGGCTCGACGCCGAGGTCGGCGGCGTTGCGGGCCAGGGACGCGAGCCGGGCGTGCGCGTACTGGACGTAGAACACGGGGTTGTCGTTGCTGCGGGTGGCGAGCAGGTCGAGGTCCACGTCCAGCGTCGAGTCGACCGAGGACCGGATCAGCGAGTACCGCGCGGCGTCCACACCGACGGCGTCGACGAGGTCGTCCATGCTCACGGTGGTACCGGCGCGCTTGCTCATCCGCACCGGCTTGCCGTCCCGGTACAGGTTGACCATCTGCCCGATCAGCACCTCGACGGTGCCGGGGTCGTCGCCGAACGCGGCCGCCGCCGCGCGCAGCCGGGCGATGTAGCCGTGGTGGTCCGCGCCGAGCATGTAGATGCACAGGTCATGCCCGCGAGCCCGCTTGTCGAGGTAGTAGGCGAGGTCGCCGGCGATGTAGGCCGGGGTGCCGTCACTCTTGATGACCACCCGGTCCTTGTCGTCGCCCTGGTCGGTGGAGCGCAGCCACCAGGCGCCGTCGGCCTCGTAGAGGTTGCCGGAGTCCTTGAGCCGGTTCACCGCGACCGTCACCGCGCCCGAGTCGTGCAGCGCCTTCTCGTGGAACCACACGTCGAAGTCGGTGCCGAACGCGTGCAGCGCCCGCTTGATCTCGTCGAACATCAGGTCCACCCCGACGCGCCGGAACACCTCGTCGCACGCGGCGGGCGCAAGCTCGAGCGCACCGGGCTCGGCCGCGACGACCACAGCGGCGATCTCGGCGACGTACGCCCCGCCGTAGCCGTTCTCCGGCGTCGGCTCGCCCCGCGCGGCGGCCACCAGCGAAGCCACGAACCGGTCGATCTGGCCACCGGCGTCGTTGAAGTAGTACTCACGCGTCACCTTGGCGCCGCGGGCGGACAGCACCCGACCCAGCGCGTCACCGACCGCCGCCCACCGGGTGTGCCCGAGGTGCAGCGGGCCGGTCGGGTTGGCGGAGACGAACTCGAGGTTGACGCTGCGGGCGGCGTGGTCCTCACCGGTGCCGTAGGTCGGCCCCGCCGCCAGGATCTCACCGACGACCGCACCCTGCGCGTCGGCGGCAAGGCGCAGGTTGATGAAGCCGGGCCCGGCGACCTCGGCGCTCGCGATGCCCTCGCGGGCGGCCAGCTCGTCGGCCAGCCAGTCGGCCAGCTCCCGCGGTGGCACACCGACCTTCTTGGCCGTGCGCAGCGCCACGTTGGTGGCGTAGTCGCCGTGCTCGGGGTTGCGCGGACGCTCGACACCGACGTCGTCGGGCAGCGCCGCGAGGTCCAGGCCGCGACGGGTGAGCACGTCGGACGCGGCAGCACGGACCAGGTCGGCGAGTAGAGCGGGGGTCACTGGAGGGAGTCTAGGAGGTGCTGCTCACCGGTTTCTCAGGCGGCGCTCCTAGACTCCCGGGCGGGCCCGTGCCGTCGGTGGTGGCGGTCGCGGGGGTCTCTGCACCCGAGGTCTGGACGGTTCATGGTCAGCGGTAACAAGAGCAAGGCGGTCCGCAACGCACGCGCGGCGGTCGTCACCCAGAAGTCCACCTCCTGGGGGCTGATCGCGGCCGTCCTGGTCGTGCTGCTCTTCGCCGGCGGCGTGATCGGCTACTACCTCGTGCAGGCCAACGCCCAGCAGGGCCGCATCGACGCACTCGCGCCGTTCACCCCGACCCCCGACAACCCGGACCCGTCCACCGCGATCCCCGGCGTCGAGGTCGTCACCTACCAGGGCGGGCAGCACATCACCCCGAACCAGACGGTGGCCTACACGCACAATCCCCCGTTCGGCGGCACTCACGACGGGTTCTGGGCGGCATGCAACGGCGTCGTCTACCCGGACCCGGTGCGCAGCGAGAACCTCGTGCACTCCCTCGAACACGGCACGGTCTGGATCGCCTACAACCCCGACCAGATCAGCGGCGACGCGCTCGACGCGCTCACCGCGAAGGTGCAGAGCCGCCCCTACACGGTGATGTCGCCCTACCCCGGCCTCGACCAGCCCATCTCGCTGCAGGCGTGGGGCCACCAGCTCAAGCTCGCCGACGCCGGCGACGGCCGCGTCGACCAGTTCATCGCCGCGCTGCGGCGCAACCCGAACACCCACCCCGAGGTCGGGGCGAGCTGCCAGGCGCTCGGCCCGGGCCAGTTCGACCAGGACAACCCGCCCGCGTTCGCACCCGCGCCGCCGGTGAGCGCCATCGACGGTACGACCGTGTTCCCCGAGATCGTCGAAGGCGCGACGGACGTCGCGCCCGACGCGGGGCCATGATGGACGCGATGAGCACCTCGACCGCCCCGTCCACCTCCCCCGAGGCCGACCCGGCCCCCGCGTCCGGCCGCGAACCGCGCTGGGTGCGGCCGCTGCTCATCGTCGGCGCGGTGCTGAGCCTGCTGATGCTCGGCGCGGCGGGCGGGCTGCTGATCGGACTGCCCGGATCGTCGGCCCCCACGACGCCGCAGGCCGGCTCGGTCGACGTCGGGTTCGCGCAGGACATGACCGTGCACCACCAGCAGGCCGTCGAGATGGCAGCCTGGGAGCGCGATCACACCACCGATCCGGTGCTCCGACAGATCGCCTTCGACATCGAGTCGACCCAGACCGAGCAGATCGGCCGGATGCAAGGCTGGCTGGAGCTGTGGGGCGCGCCCGGGCTTCCCGTCGACGACAGGCACATGGCCTGGATGGCCGCCGCTCCCGGCCACGACCACTCCGGCGCCGACATGCCCGCCGCGGGCGTCGCGACCATGCCCGGGATGGCCAGCCCCGACGAGCTGCGCGCGCTCCGCGCCACCACCGGCACCCCCCTCGACGTCCTGTTCCTGCAGCTCATGCTGCGCCACCACGAGGGCGGCACCTCGATGCTGGACTACGCCGCCCAGCACGCCGCCGTGCCGCAGGTACGGAACCTGTCGGCACAGATGCTGAGCTCCCAGACCACCGAGGCCACCTACCTGCGCCAGCTCCTCGCCGAACGCGGAGGGACGCCGCTGCCGCTGTAGATCGGCCCGTGCGCTAGACTTGCCCAGCTACGGCCCCCGTAGCTCAGGGGATAGAGCACCGCCCTCCGGAGGCGGTGGCGCAGGTTCGAATCCTGCCGGGGGCACCACCCGGTTGACCACACGAAACGGCCCCTCATCTGCTGAAAACAGGAGGAGGGGCCGATCTTGTTGTGTCCGGCCGTGTCCGGCTGGAGCCGGTCGTTCCCGGCTGTCTGTTCCTAATACGTTCCCAAGTTCCGGACGTTCCCAAGTTCCGGCTACGCCTCGCCAGTGTGGCCGAGCGCCCGCATGACAGCCACCGCGCACATCTCGCCCCCGTCCAGGGACGAGGCTGTCTGGGGGATCATTGTGTGTATGGGTGGGGTGGCGGTGCGTCGGCGGTGGCGGCTGGTGGTCGCGGTTGTGGTGGTCGTCAGCGCGTGCTGGGCGCTGACGACCTGGCTGTCCGTGCCTCTCGGCTTCCTGATGTTGCTGGTCGCCGTGGCGTCGCTCGGGGCCAACTGGCTTTGGCGGCGCGAGGTGGATGGTGGCCGGGTCGCGCGGGACCTCGCGCGGGCGGTGCGGGTGGAGCGGCGGCGGTTCCTGGATCAGGCGTTGGCGGTGGCGTGGCAGGCACGTCCGGCGAAGGTAGGTTTCCGCGACCCCGATGGCGGGGACCTGCCCGATCCGGTGGAGACGCTGTTGTTGCAGTGGCAGGACACCACCGCCGGTGAGGTGGGGTCGATCGAGGACGTCGCAGCGTTCTACACCCGCCAATCGGGCGGCAGGCTGGTGGTGTTGGGGGCACCGGGTGCGGGCAAGACGGTCCTGCTGTCGCGTCTGGTCCTGGACCTGCTCGACCACCTCGAGACGGGCGGCCGCGAGACCGCCGATCTGGCGCCTGGGGTGCCGGTCCCGGTACTGCTGAGTCTGCCCTCCTGCGACCTCGGCGACACCCAGGAGCTGTCTGATGATCAGCTCGCCGACCGGTTGCAGACCTGGATTGTGCGGCGGCTGGTCGAGGACTACGGTCTACGGTCCTCCCAGGCGACAGCCCTCGTGCAGGACCGGCGGATACTGCCGGTCCTCGACGGCCTCGACGAGATGGACCCGACACTGCCCACCCCTACGACAGCCGAGGTGGCTCGGCTCCGGGCCCGGGCGGTGATACGGGCGGTGAACGCCGCGGGCCGGCCCCCGGTGGTGCTGGCCTGCCGGCACCTCGACTACCGCGAGATCAGCCAACCCGCGACCGGACAGGCGGCGGCCGGGGGTGTGGCGGTCCTCACCGACGCCCGCCACGTCATGCTGCGCCCGCTGGACGCCGACGCCGTTATCGGCTACCTCATCGACCGGTTCCACGGCCGCGATGGACAGTTGCGGTCTCGGTGGCGGCCGGTCGCCGACGCCCTGACCCGCGGCGCGCCCATCGCCCGGGTGCTGGCCAACCCCTGGCAGCTGTTCTTGGCCGTCACCGCCTACACCCCCGAGAACAGCGACCCCGCCGACCTGCTCACCCTGAGCCCCGACGACGTCGAGGCCCACCTGCTCACCGGCCTGATCCCCGCTGTCGTCGAACACGACGCCACCGCCGCCGGCCGCGGCTGGACCGCCGAACGCGTCGCCCACTGGCTGACCACCATCGCCGCACACCAAACCCGCATGGCCGGCGAACACGGCAGCTCACCGACTGATATCCACCTGCCGGACCTGTGGCGGATCGCCGGACGCCGCCACCCCCGCTGGATTCCCGCCCTCCTCACCGCCACGCCACTCCTCGCGCTCGGGATCGGAGATCTGTTGTCGACGACAGACCTCGTCGGGCGCAGCCTCGGAGTCCTTCTCATGCTCGTCGCCGTGTTCGCGGGGTTCTTTGCGTTCGATCCGACGTCGCCGATGCGGCGGCTCGACTTCGCCGCGGTACGGACACCCCGCGGCCGCCGCCGCCTCCGCAACAAGCTGGTGGGCGAGCTGGCGGTCGGGCTGGCGGTCGGGCTGGCGGTCGGGCTGGCGGTCGGGCTGGCGGTCGGGCTGGCGGTCGGGCTGGCGGTCGGGCTGGCGGTCGGGCTGGCGGGCGAGCTGGCGGGCGAGCTGGCGGGCGAGCTGGCGGGCGGGCTGGCGGTCGGGCTGGCGGTCGGG
>JBBSQN010000001.1:0-97965 GCA_038257875.1 Mycobacteriales bacterium | reverse complement strand
TCTGGGTGCACGTTATCGTCGATCATCCGGATGAACTGTTTACGAACGTCCGGGAGTTCCCGACGGGGAAGGCGACGGATCTTCATGTCCAAATAATAGCAGAATGGCAGAGAGTCCGCTAGCCCAGTTTCTCCTTAGTAAGGCTCGTGCTGCCATTAGCTGTATCTGACCTGCTATGAACGCCATTGGTGGCGGTGGGGAGGTCTTCGTAACGGTACCTTCGAGCACGTGACAGTACATTTTCTTCCTTCCCATGCAGCTCACCGCGATGCTCCGCTGTTGCTCCCGTCGTGACGCCGCAGCCACCGCGTCCCCAGGGCCCGGATCTCGGCTAGATCGGTCCACCCTTTTTGCGGCACCGGTATGGTGTCCAGCACCTCGGCCATGCTGTGGTTTCCCAACTGGTGATCAGGTAGCACGTATGCCACCGTGTCGCCTCGTCGCCATCGGATGGTGTATCCGTCGTGGCGGTGGTGGTCGAGGAAGGTCCAGCCCACGGGATGTCGTTTGGGTACGCGACCGCCACGCTTGACCATAGTGCTGTGCTCTCACTTTCAGGGGGTAAAATGATCAGCTGTTCGATGTGCGGCGGGATCGTGATCGCCCCGATGTTTTCCCGGTAAGCCGTGTCGGTCGGCGACCGCGTAGTCGGGGGACGGGTCCGATGTCGGCGGCTTGCCGGCCTCCACGCACTCGCGGAGCCACTCGTCCACCCTCTCGTCATAGGGACGGCTGCCCGTGGGGTTGAACAGATAGGTCCACAACGTGGTCATGCCCGCTCGACCGCAGTCGACGAGGACGCGATGAGTCACGCAGGCTGATCGTCGTCGCCAGGGCCACCAGCTGCGACACGCGCGCGCTCGGCACCGGCCGTGATCGTCGAGGGGGTGGATTTCGTGCAGTTGCTGGCGTAGCGCGATTCCGCGCAGCGCCAGGAGCGCGATGTCGTCGTCGTGGAGTGTGGGCCACAGCTCGTGCAGCTGTTGTGTGGCCTGTCCGATGCATCGGAGATCGACGTCGGCTTCCATGGTCGCCATTGACGGAGGTGATGCGGGTCGTGACCGTCGGTGTGACACCGTGTTGCCTCCAAGGCTTGGCAGGTCGGGGGATGGAATCTCGACGACCCGGCTCGTCCGACGAGTGGAGCCAGGCATTGAGGGTTGACATTCAAATAATCTGTTGACCGCAGCTGGCGCACACGTCCAGTTCTTGTCCTCCCAAGCGTTGCAGATGATCGCGCCCGTTCAGGCAGCGTCGGTTGACCTAGATTCGATCGCGCTTGCACCCGCAATGATGCGGAGCAATAGTTCTCGCTCCCAGCACCCAGGTGAGCGAGCAGCTGGCGCACGATCGTCTCCGCTGCCTGCGCCCACTTGTAAGCAGCGACCAGCGCAACAGCGTCGGCTGAACGCACTGCCTGCGGCATGCAGACCAGGTCGTCGTGGGGCTCGGTCTCCACCATGTCCGTGACATTCCACCTCCGTCACGGGTCCTCCGTGCTTGAACAGGACCACGAGGCCAGCACGACGGACCCGGTACTATCCGACGCTGGGGGCTGGCCCCCATGCCGGGCCACTCACGCACTTGCCAGGTGGAGTTGAGCGACCCGGCCCTACAACACACCGGATACCGGCCCCGCCTATCAACATGATGCTGGGCGTGCAGGTCCACCAACGCACCCACCGACCGCACCAGCCGTTCCGCCGTATTCCGATCCGAGACGATTTCACCGAGCAACACCGTATCGAGCAGCTCGGACAGCTCATTACCGAAGACCCGATATACAGCCACGCAGACAGAACGACTCACTATCGACCCCGACCGTATGCGGTTTTCCCGGCAAGCTGGGTACGGCGGATTCTCTGGGTCCGGCTACCAGCAGGCTGCCCGTCGCTGAGGACCAGGTCCCACGGCCGCGACCCTGCACGGGGGTACAGGACCGGTACGGCTCCGGGACGCGGGACCGTGCTGATCCGGCTCAGGTGGCAACTCGGCACAGCATGGTCGCGCTCAACCACTGTCACGTGCTCACAGAGCCGCATAGCACACGGCCCGGTGTCGTTGGGCGAGGTCGCAAGCACACTTGCCGTAGTGGCACGCTGCAGGTCCGGCTTGATCATCAGACTGGTGATGGCGACCTGGGATGAGACCGTCTCGGGGTTGGTCATAGAGTGCCTTTTCGTTGCTGCGCGAGGATGTGGGCCGTAACCTCGACCCAACCGTGAGCAGCCGACGACAGCCAGAGCACGACCTCGGCGTCGCTGACGCGCCGCTGACGCACCAGCGACGCACCAGCGACGTATCCGAGGTTGTGACCTGGAGAAACACTGGTAGGAAGAGGTGATGGCATGGCGCTTCGGCGACATCAATTATCCCAGCGCCGCAAAGCTGTCGGGTTCAGCCAAGAATCCTTCGCCGAGCACCTGGGTGTGGAACGCTCCACCGTCGTCAGATGGGAAGCCGGAGACAACGAACCACTCCCGTGGGTACGGCCAAAAATCGCCCGGGCACTTCAAGTGTCCATAGATCAGCTCGCCGAACTGCTCACCAGCTTCGAAAATTCTACCCCGAGCGTTGACACTCCGCTCATGAATCGTGGTGCAGGGTATGAAAAGGAGATAGTAAATGAGATGAATCGACGCAACATGCCCGAGACCGTGGGCGTGGGAACTGCGTCGCTGAGCCCCTTGGGTGATCTGCGTGATGTAGTGTTAGATGCCGCTCGTAACTCGGCACTACTGCGCGCAAGTATAGAAATTCCTGGCATCAGTGGTCATACCCTTTCACAGGTTCGCGGCCAGTTGTATCAGTTGGCCACTGATTACGCGCTCACGTCTGATCTCGATCCTATTCTGCGTGACCTTGTTGTTCTTCGTGACCGCTTGTATACAGCTGCGACGACCCGACAGCATCACCCCAGCGACACACGAGACCTGTATGCGCTGTTAGGGGCAGCATGTGTGCTCCTTGCCTCGGTAAGTCATGATCTGTCTGAGCCACATGCTGGGTTAACTCAGGCCGCCGCGGCGGAAACCTTCGCTGAGCTGTCCGGGGATCGAGCACTGTTGACGTGGGTGTATTGCACTAAAGCAATGATTGCTAGCTGGTCAGGAACACCCCACGATGTACTAGGCCATGTAGACAAAGCCCGCACACGAGGTGTAGTGGGCATTTCGGCGATACGGCTGGCTGGTCTGGAAGCCCGTGCCCTAGCCCAACTGGGCAAACACACCGAGGCTATCGCCGTTTTGTGTGCCGCTGATGATCAACGTGCCACTGTCGGTGAGTACGACAAATTGCGTGAACTGGGGGAGGTTTTCACCTTCCCCCTGGCCCGTCAGCACTACTACAACGCCGCCACCCATCTGCACCTAAAAAATTGGGCAGACGTCGAACACGAAACCAGTAAGGTCATTAACCTGTACGGCACACCAACGGTAGGCAAACCCTGGCCAGTGACCCTCACTCTGTCTCGTATCTATCAAGCCCAAGCCCGACTCCAGGTCCACGGCCCAGACGGTGTACGTGACGCGCTACAACCGGTATTCAATATCCCAGACAAGCAACGACTACACCAAACATCCCAAGCCCTAGACACCCTTCGCGGTAATTTGCAGAATCCACTCTTTGCCGCGCTCCCGGCAGCTCGTGATCTCAGCGACGCTATCGTGTTTTTCCAATCCTCCACGGCGACGCGATGAGCCCCGTAGAAAAAGCACACCGACTGCTGGCGCCACGCATCGCCTACCTCATAGGCACGCAATCACCAGACCGCACACCCAACATGATCCCGGTGTCTAATGTCACCTCCATATCCACCGATCCGCAGCAAATCGCTACGGCTATCTACAAACAATGGCAAACCCACCACTATCTGCTAGCCGCAGACGGCTTCACCTTGTCCGTGCCTCACGTCGGTCACTTGTCCGGCGTGTGGAAACTCGGAGCTAAATACTCCCACTACCCCTACGTCACCAACACCGAAAAAATCATCGACAGCGGCCTAGCCATCGACTACACCGCATCCGAATACGGCCCCGTACTATCCAATGCAATCGGTTGGATAACCTGCCGAACCCTGCGTATCCTCGACTTCGAAGGCGACCACACTCTGTTTATCGCTCAAGCCGAAGAAACATACTTCAACCCCGAATACCTTACCCCAGACGGAACCCCACGCAGTGGCACTAGCCCACTCATGCAAATAACCGGCAACACATTCACCACTACGGGCAACACACAAACCATCCCCTACTGCAACTAACGAGACCGGCAGCTCGGGCTGCCGATGATCCGACTCCACGATCTCAGACACGGCTGGGCGATGATGGCGCTTGCCGCGGGAACCCATCTCAAGGTCGTGCAGGAGCGGCTCAGGAACGCGAACATCTCGAGCACCCCGGACAGTCGACAGATCCCAGCGGTCACCCCGAGCCGGTCAGTCCGCGGGCGGTCAGCTCAGCTCGGTGGAGTAACACCCGTCCCGGAGCGCGGCGATCCGGGCCGTCACCGCCCGCTGCTCGGCAAGGGCGTACCCGGCGGCCCGCTTGTCGTGGGTATGGTCGGCGCGGTGACCACCCTCCCGCGTCCGGTGGCAGCCTGACGGCATGAGGGTAGATCGAAGCAGGCACGCGCAGACCGAGGAGGAGGCGGCCGGGTCGTGGTCCGGATGCTGGCCGTGGCCAGCGGGCCGGGGCAACGGGTCGAGTGGCGCCGCGGATTCGGGATGCCCGCTACATCGACGAGCGGCCCGCCGAGGTCGAAGGCCGCGTGGTGCCCGGGCGCCAGAAGGGGGGCCTGGTCATCGACAAGACCGTGGTCGCGACGCTGGTCAGGTCGAATGCTTCCACTGGTTGAATCTGCCCTGTCCAGAACCGCTATTCGCCTGGTGTCAGCAGGGCATCAACGATGCTGGCTATGGCGCTCGGGGTGGGATCTGGGTCGAGGTGGTGGTGGAACGGTCTCGATGGGTGCCGGTCCGGGGGATGTGTCGGATGGTGGGTGGTGACGAGCTGGTGTGCAGGTGACGGCGAGGGGTGGTCGGCGATGGAGGTGTGGACTGTCAAGGTGACGGTGGGATGGGTCGTTCGGCTGGCGGCGGTGTGCAGTGAGGTCGTCAGGTCTGGCGGATTGAGGGTTCGGCTGGTCCAGATGACGAGTAGATCGCGGGTCTGGCTCAGTTCGACGCAGGTACGGGGGTCGGTCAGGGTCACGAGCATCGGGTTGTGCCCATAGCGCCACAACGTTGCGGTGAGCAGATGCGCGATGAGTCTGAGCACGGACTCGCAGGGCCCATACGTCGGCGGCGTGGTATCGAGAACGATGAGGCTTATTCAGGACGCGCGTACGGTTCAGCATCACCGCAGCTCAGACGTGGTGGAGCATGATCTACTTCTCGCCCGTGAATAAGCCTCGATGGTGATCGGGTGCACCGGCGGCCGCGTCGCTGCGGGATGGTGATGGTGCAACAATTCGCCGGTCGCAAAGCGCAGGCCGAACAGCAGCTCGGGCAGCGCGAGCTGGGTGAGCAGAAGCGCCGTCGGCGGGCCGTGACGGGTGATACCCGCCGTGCCGGGGGTCCGGGCGGTCGACGCGCCGTTGTTGCGTGGATGTCGCGGATGGACCGGGGTCCGAGCGGCGGACAGCAAGGTGCTCCCGGTGGCGGTGAGCTCAGGCAGCTGGTCGGTGTGGTGGGCGAGCTGCAGCGGCAGGAGGGGATCGACCGTTGCCGCGTGCGGCCCGATGATCTGACAGAGCGTGGCGGTCGCTGGGCTGATCGCGTCAGCTGAGGCGGCGAGGGCGGCGACGTCAATCGGGGCCGGGACGGCGAGATGGGCGGTGCGCAACGCTGCGCCGAGAGCAGCGGCCTGGCGGCGGGGACCGCTGTCTTCGGGCGGGCGGTAACCGTCCAGCCCTGGCTGACCGGCGAACAGGAGCGCGGCGAATGCGGCCCTGGCAGGCGCTGGCCAGTGCAGCTCACGTAGCCGCCGAACGCCGAGGTTGTCGACCAGCGCAGCTAGCCGCGGGTCGTGCAGCACCGGCGCACCGGTCTTGGGAACCGGGCCGGTGAGGGTGATGAGATCCGAGATCGTACCTAGGTGGCTGGTGTTTTTCTCGTGTCGCCGGCCGGTGTGGATCACCGGTGTGGGATGATGATCAGGTGACGTTGGGTGTGGCTGATCATCAGGGTGATCTGTTCGACGAGGTGGTCGGGTTCTGCGAGGGTTCGCTGCCGGAGAGCTCGATCTACCGGTTCCTCGGGCGGGAGCGGGACCGGTTGTTCCCTGATGTGATGTTCGCTGATCTGTTCGACGTGCGGGGGCGGCGGTCGGTGCCGCCGTCGGTGGTGGCCACGGTGATGGTGCTGCAGCGGCTGGAAGGGCTGTCGGATCGGGAGGCGGTGGAGCGGTACGCCTTCGACGTGCGGTGGCGGTACGCGGCCGGGGTCGGCGGCTACGGCGGTGGCGGGTGGGTGCGGTTCGCGCACACGGTGCTGGTGGACATGCGCGAGCGGCTGCGCTGCTCGAAGCGCCCGAACCGGGTGTTCGAGGTGGCCCTGGATGCGGCGTGCGAGGCGGGGCTGGTCGGGCGCAAGCGGGTGCTGGACTCGACCCCGTTGTATGACGCGGTGGCCACCATGGACACCGTGACGTTGATCCGCTCGGCGCTGCGTGGGCTGCTCGGGGTGGTCGGCGGTGCGGTCGAGGCCGAGTTGCGCGGGGTGCTGGGCAGCGGGGACGACTACGCCGACACGGGCAAGCCGCGGATCGACTGGGACGACCGGGCCGCCCGCGAGCAGCTGGTCGACTCCCGGGCTCGGGACGCGTTCGCCGTGCTGGCCGTGTTGGACGGGCGGAAGCTGGGCGACGTGGTGGGCCAGGCGGCGGCGTTGCCGGCCACCGTGGTCGGCCAGGACCTGGTCGAGGGCGACGACGGGGTGTTCCGTATCGCGCGCCGCGTCGCGCGCGATCGGGTGATCTCCACGGTGGACCCGCAGGCCCGGCACGGGCACAAGACCGCCGCCCGGGGGTTCGACGGGTACAAGGGCCACGTCGCGATCGACCCCGACAGCGAGGTCATCACCGCGACGACGGTCACCCCGGGCAACACCGGGGACGCCGCCGCGGCCGCCGACCTCATCGCCGACCTGCTCCCCGACGCCGGACCCACCGCGCCCGAGCCGTCCGGGTCGGCCACCGCAGCCGAACCGGGCGACGAGGCCACCGCAGCCGAGCCGGCCGACGAGGCCACCACCGACGAGACCCACCCCGCTGGTCACGGCGCCGACGGTGCCCCGGTCACCACCGAGCCGACCGACGAAGCCACCACTGAGCCGGGTGCGGAGGCGGCCACGGTCTACGGGGACAACGCCTACGGCACCGGCGAGTTCCACGACCGGCTCGACCAGGCCGGGATCGAGTCCAAGTGCAAGACCCAGACCCCGACCGCACCCGGGGGCCGGTTCAGCAAGGACCACTTCGCCATCGACCTCGGTGCAGGCACCGTCGGCTGCCCCGGCGGG
Organism: Mycobacteriales bacterium; assembly: GCA_038257875.1. GTDB lineage: Bacteria > Actinomycetota > Actinomycetes > Mycobacteriales > Pseudonocardiaceae > Pseudonocardia. The sequence continues at coordinate 90,443 of JBBSQN010000001.1, read as the reverse complement.
GTCACCGCGCCGATCCGTCCGGCCCCCGACGGCGGCGGCCTCGCCGGTTTCGGACCCGCATGCGCCCGGTGTCCGCTGCGCGCCCAGTGCACCACCGCCACGAACGGGCGCACCATCAGCATCGGCCCCTACGAGCAGACCCTGACCGACGCCCGAACCCGCCAGGCCGACCCCGACTGGGTCGCCGACTACCGAGCCACCCGACCCAAGGTCGAACGCAAGATCGGGCATCTGATGCGCCGAGAACACGGCGGACGCCGCGCCCGGGTCCGGGGCACCATCAAGATTGACTCCGACTTCCGCCTGCTCGCCGCCGCCGCGAACCTCGCACGCCTGGCCACACTCGGGCTGCGTTTCACCCCCACCGGATGGACGGCAACCGCCTGACCAGCACCAGCAGCAGGATAGACAGCGCCAGAACACCCACAACCGGCGACAGCGCCCACCGAACCAGCTCCGCACCCCTGCCGCGCCGACCTCACCACGGCCCGCTCAGCCCGCCCCGAGCCGTGGTCGGGTCCCGCCCGCCGACACCATCGCCCAGCGCGCACTGATTCACACCAGCCACCTAGGCTGCGGTGGGTGCCCGATCCGAGCGCTGAGGCGCAGACCTACGCGTGGAACTGGTTCGCACTTCACTCCGGGCAGCGGATGCAGCTGGTCAACTTTTGGTTGGTGGCGGTCGCGTTCCTCGGGGCAGCTTTCGTGCAGGCGAGGACAGGCAACCTCAGGGCGGTAGCGGTCGGCGTCTGCCTGACGGGGACCGTGGCGAGCATCGCTTTCGCGATGCTCGACGCGCGGACCCGGCGGCTCGTCCAGGTGGCGGAGGACGCGTTGCGCGTTCTCGAGGACGAGCGGGCTGCCGCCGGCGCAACGAGTTCCCGGTTGGTGTCGGCATCACACACAGCGCGCTTCTCCACGTTGCTGTCCTACAGGTTCGTGATTCAGGGCCTGCAGCTCACGATCGCGGCGCTGTTCGCCGCCGCCGCCGGGCTGACAATGGCAGGTCTCTGAGTCCGCTCGGTCACGAGTCCCGCACAGCCGCAGATCGACGCTGCTCTGCGGGCAGACACCTCCGCCCCCGTCCCCGCCGTGACTTTCTTCAGCGGCCCGGCGGCGCGGAGGACGCGGAAGCCCGGGCGACCAGCGCCCGGAGGTCGCGGGCGTGATCCGAGGTCGCAACGGCGGCGAGCTCGTCGATCTCGTCGACAGCCTCCATGAACCGGGTCGCGTCGACGATCGCCGCGGCCAGGGACTCGGCGTGCGGGTCAGGCCCGAGCCGCTCGACGAGCGCGCCGCCGAGCCGGATCAATTCACCGTAGACGTCGATCGCGTCGCGGACATCCTGCTCGGAGACATCGACGGACCCGCGGATCTCCACGAAACTGCGCATGAGCATCGTGAGTTCCTGGTCGTAGGCCGAGCCCAGGTCGTTTGCCATCGCCCGCCCCAACTGCAGGCACTCGGTCGAGCTCGACAGCGCATCGTCCGCCAGGCCGAGTCGCCGAGCGACGCGACTCAGGTGGTTCAGAGACACGATCAGCGGCCGCCGGCCCGCTCCGGGGGAGCTCCGATGTACTTCTCGCCGCATCTCGACCATGTCCCGGCGTAGCGGAAGTGCGCTGTCGTCGCGCCCCTGTGCCTCCAACGCGGCGGCCTGGAGGTCCATGGCGTGCGCCAGATACTGGATGTGGGTCATGCGCGGGAGGTTGCTCTCCAGTGACTGCTGATGCGCCACTGCCTCGTCGGCGAAGATCCCGCGATCGGGGTGGCCGGCCGCCGCGGCGGCCGCGGCCCTCCCGGCGAGCGCGCTGGCCAGTACCCGCTCGGGACGGCCCTTCAGCCTGGCCACCGCGCGGGCGTGGGTCACGGCCTCGTCGAAGGTGCTCAGTGAGGAGCCGTGCTCGTGGAGCGCGGCGAGTAGCTCCCCCCAGGTCGTGAGCGCCTCGGCGAGCTGCTCCTGGTAGCGCTCGGGCTCGGCGCGGGCCACGATCCGCATCGCGGTGACGCCGTGCTCGACGGCCTCCGCACCGGGACCGGGCTCGCCGGTCTCGCCGAGCCGCATCCCGTAGAGGATGAGCAGTCGGCTGGTCTCGTACAGCCCTTCGCGGGTCGTAGGTCGCGGCTCGATCAGCCGTATCGCATCCTCCGCGTCCGCCAGAGCGGCCGACGCCCGGCCCATCCCGGACTGCAGGTGGCTGCGGCTCGCCAGGCTGTTGCGCAGCCCGCTCAAGGCGGCGGGACCGTCGTGGCGCCGCCATTCGTCGACAGCCTCGTCGAGTGCCGGCAGCGCGCCCTCGGGATCCGCCATCCTGCCCTGGATCTCCCCGAGGTTGTGCAGGCAGCGGGCCAGCAGCGTCGATCCCGTCGGTACCCGTCGCGCAGCCGCTACGGCTTCCCGGGCGAACTCGACGGCATCCTCGTCCAGGTCGGCGAAGGCGAGCCGCCCACCGACGTCCATGCACAACTCCGCGCACGCAGTGGCCGGGATCGGAGTGGTCCGGGCCTCCGAGAACGACCTCCGCACGAAATGCGCAATCCCCACGTCGAGTTCGAGGTGCCGATGCGGCGGGAAAAAGGCGATGACGGCCTCGCGCAGTGACCCGGGCATGTCGGCGAACTCGGCGAGCTCGGCGAGGCCGGCGCCGCCGGACTCGATCGCCAGACCGGGCTGTCGCCGCAGCGCGGGATAGAGGTGGCCGAGTCGCACATGCGGCCAGCGCTTCCCGACCTCGATCAGCTGGATCATGACCTGGCGGCGTACGGCCTGCGTGTCCCGGTGCGTCAGCAGTGTGGACAGGGCGGGTCCGGCCCACGCGTCCGGTTCGTGGTCGTCGACACCGTGCCCTCCGGTGCGCAGGGCGAGGAAGTCCTCGGCGAGCCGGTCGGGCCGGAGGGGTTCGAGAACCGTCGAGCCGTCCGGCTGCAGCGGCGGGTACAACTCGCTGTGCGCGCGCAGGACGTGGCCGGCTTCCAGCTGGGCCGGCCCGACGCCCAGCCGTTCGACGACGGTGCGGCCCAGGCTCTCGCCGACCGCCCCGGTCAGCGCGGCGACGTGAACCGTCCTGGCCATCGTCGGCGGATCGACGCGGTCCGGTTCCTCCCTGTGGTCGAGGGTCGCGTGCCAGAAGTCGTTCTCGCGGTCCAGCAGGTAGCGGGAGAGTGCGATCGGATCGCTGATGGCCGCTCCGCCCCGCACCCTGGAGTGGGCGACGACCAGCGCCGCCATCTGCAGGTTGAGGGCCACGCTGAAGCTCTCGTCCTCGACGGCGCGGGGCACCGGAACAGCCGCGGCCGGCAGCCCGAGCGCTTGGGCGTAGGCGTCGTGCGCGGTGCCGAAGTCGGTGCGCCGGTCCTGCGGATCCGTGGCCAGCGCAGCGAGCCGCACGGTCCGCGTGGACGGGCGGCCCTGCTTGCCGAGCCGGTGCCGCAGCGCCGGCCACCACGGCCCGGCTCCCCTGGCGAGCAGGAGCACGCGGGCGCCGGCCTGGGCCCGCAGGACCGGGTTGTCCAGCAGGAGCAGGAGATCGTCGAGCGGCCACCGATCCGCGTAGTCGACGACGAGGAGCAGGCGGCCCCCGGGTGCTCCTGGAACCACCACCTGCTGCCCGGTCGGATCGCTGAGATGGTGGGCGGTCCACGTCGTCCAGCCCTCCTGCGCCGAGAGCCGGGCCAGCTGCGCTGCGATTCGGCTCTTGCCCTGCCCGCCGGGGGCGTGCAGGAGGAGCGTCGAGAACGCCACCTCGGCGTCGTCGCGCCACGCCACGAGCTCGGCCATCTCACGATCCCGGCCGTGGAAGCCAACCACCTCCCGGGACACGGAGAGCAGCGTGCTCGGACGAGATCGGGCCGTCGTCGGGTCGACCGGATGCACGTCGTGATCGATCCGCTCGAACCGGTAGACGGGGCTCCCGTTGCGGATGTGGATGTCGCCGTTGAGGACGGCGTACACCGTCGCGCCCGGCGCGGCACGGACGATCTGGGACGCGCCCGGCTCCTCGGACTGATCGGCCATCGGTCCCCCTCTCCCCGATGGGCCAGCCTATGCGGGGCACCGCCCACCCGACGCCGACGCCGCGGCCGATGCGGCCGACCTGGTCACCGCGAGTCGGGCGCGGCGATTTGCCGCTCGACGTCATCGAGCGCGAGCTGGACGCCGGTCAGGTCGTCGGCGTGGATGCTGGGGTGTTCACCGGAGAGCCGCTGGTACAGGGCGAGTGCCTCGACGAGCTCCGACCGGGCTGTCCGCAGCTCAGCCGCGTCCGCGGTCGACGCACGTGTGGTCGCGAGGCGCCAGAGCCCCCGGGCCAGGTCCGCGGTGAAGCGCCTCGGCGTCTCGTCGGCCAGGGCACGTCGGATCTCGACCGACTCGGCGGCGGCCGTGAGCGCTTCCGGGAGGCGCCCGGCGTCGTTGAGGTCGGCGCTCAGGTTGAGCAGCGACATCGCCAACGCCGGCCGGAAGCCGGTCGGGTTCGCCGCGGCCAACCGGCGGTGGATGGCGACGGCCTCCTGCGTCGCGGCGATGGCGTCCTCCGCCCGGGCGACAGCGGCCAGCCGGGCACCGAAGGTGGTCCGTGCGGCCGCGAGACCCGGCTCGAAGGCCGAGGCCTCACGGCCGACCAACCGGCGTCGGAGTGCGACCGATTCCTCAGCCGCGGTGACAGCCTCGGCCTCCCGGTCCGTCCGCGCCAGCCGGACGGCGAGGCCCGTCAGGGCGGTCGACAGGAGCGGCTCGAAGGCGTCCGGGTTGCGGTCGGCGAGGCGCCGGTACAGGACCACCGCCTCCGCCGTCGGTACCAGTGCCTCCCGGTGGCGGGCGAGGGCGCTCAACCGGTTGCCAAGGTTGGTCAACGTCGCGGCGAGTGCAGGCTCGGCGACGAGCGGATTGTCCGCGTGGTGCCGTCGCCGGATGGTCAGGCTCTGCTGCGTCATCTCCAGGGCAGGTGTCGCGTCGCCGATCTCGGCCAGCCGCACACCCAGATTGTTCAGGGCCAACGCCAGGTCGGCCTCGTAGGCCGGATTCGCCTCGGCCAGACTCCGGAACGCCGCGACGGACTCCTCCGCCGCTGTCCGCGCCGTCGCCCAGCGCCCCACCTCCGACAGGCGAACCGCCTGGTTCGCCAGCGTCGCGGCGAGGTCAGGCAGGTAGGTCTCGGGTTGCGAGGTCGCGAGACGCCGGTAGGCCTGTTGTGCCTCCTCGGTGTGCTGCAGGCCCTTCTCGACGTCGCCGAGATCCGACAGCCACACGCCCACGTTGTTCAAGGTGGCCGCGACCCGGGGGCAGGTAGCCGGGGTCGCTCTCGGCGAGCACGCGGTAAAGCTGCAGTGCTTCACCGGCCACGACGACCGCGTCCCGTCGTCGGCCACGGCTGTGCAGCCGGGCCGCGAGAGCGGCCTTGGCCAGCGCCATCCCGACGTCGTCGCCCGGTAGCCCCGCCGCGGTGAGATCCTCGTGGATCCGCACAGCCTCGTGCGCCGATTCGAGGGCCTCGTCGGTGCGTCCGAGCTTGTTCCGAGCGATCGACGAGTCGCAGAGCACCGCTGCCAGCGGGGGGCCGCAGCGGCGTGGATCGTTCTGGGCGAGCGGTCGGCGGAGGCGGACGGCCTCCTCCAGCGCCGCGTCGGCGGCGGCGTGCCGGCCCGCCCGCGTGAGCCGGCGGGCGAGTTCGTGGTGGAGGTCGGCCCGCTCGGCCTGGTCGTGGGTGCGGGTGAGGCGGTAGGTGGTCAGTCGCTCCACGACCGCCGCGATACCGACGTCGAGGTCGACACTGCGGTCCAGCGGCAACAGGGCCTCGACCGCAGCGAGCACGGCCACGGTCGGCATCGGGGATCGCCGCGAGGGACGCCAGGGCGGCGCCCCCGGCCGACACGGCCAGTTCCGGGCGGTCCCGCAGCAGCGGGTGGAGTTGGCGCTCCGCGACATGCGGCCACCGCCGGGCGACCTCGATGAGGGAGGCCAGCGCCTTTCGCGCGTATGTCGGCGCGGTCGATGCATCGTGATCGAACAGCCTCACCGGTACACTCTGCGACCAGTCGTCCGCGGCGTAGTCGGCGATGTCGTGCCCAGGCGAATGGAGAGCCAGGAAGTCCTCGGCGAGCCGGTCCGGGTACAGGGGCTCGAGGACCGTGCCGCGCGTCTGCGCCGCCGGTTGGTAGCAGGCTGCATGGTCGCGGAGGGCTCGGGAGGCCGACCCGGCCGGTGTGATGCCGAGCTGGACCACGATGGACACGCCTTGGGCCGGCAGGACCGACCGGGTCAGGATCGTGGTGTGCACGAGCCGGCCCATGACGACCGGGTCTGCAACCATGCTGCGGCCGTGGTCGTAGAGCGTCTGCCAGAAGTCGTACTCGCGATCGAGCAGGTAGCGCGAGAGCCCGACCGGGTCGGCGGGCGGAGAAGCACCGTGCCGCCGGGCGTCCACCGCCGCCAAGGCGGCCATGTGCATAGTAAGGACGAGGTCGTAGTCGCGCAGGGTCCGGTCATCCGGAGTGGACACCGACCCGGGTGGGACGCCGAGCAGATCGGCGAAACTGCGGTAGGCGGCGACGAAGAGTGCCCGGCGGTCGACGACGGTCCCGGCGAGCGGCCGCAGCCTCAGCGGCTGACCGACGTCGGCGGCGAACGCATCGATAGCATCCCACAGCGCCGGCCACCAGACGTCCGCCGTTCTGGCCACGAGGAGGACCCGCACCCGCTGCGGGCGGCGCAGCGCGGCGTTGCCCAGCATGAGGACCAGGTCGTCGAGGGGCCAACGTTCGGCGTAGTCCACCAGCAGGAGCAACTGTGCGCCGGGCTCGCCAGGAGCAGCCACCAATCGGCCGGAGGAGTCGCTGACGTGGTGGGCGGCCCAGGCGCTCCAGCCGGAGGCGGCTGAGCGGGCCGCGAACTCGGCCGCCAGTCGGGACTTGCCCTGGCCACCGGGGCCATGCAGGAGCTGGACGGACACACTCGTTCGGCTGCTGTCCCGCCACTGCGACAGAGCCTCGAGCTCCTCGCCGCGGCCGCTGAAGCCCACGATCTGGTTCTCGGCCGCCAGCAACCAGCTCGGCCGGTACCGAGCCGCATCGCCAGGTATGGCCTGAGGTCGCAGGCGCGCGGGCTCGAACTGGTACACCGGGGCACCGTTGCGGATGTGGATGTCACCGTGGAGGACGGCGTATACCCGAGCGTGCGGGGCGGCGTCGATCGACTGGATGTCCGCGGTCATGGTGTCGCGAGTTTGGCACTTCCTCCACCCTCGGCGGGTTCAGGGCCGCGCAGGCACCGAGGGGCGGCGGATCGGCACTCGCGGTAGATCCGTAGACTGAATGGCGGGGCTCAGTGGGCGGTGGTACGAGCCGGTTGAGCATCCTCCGCGAGTACAGCGAAGGCACCATCGGGCCCGCGGACCCGGTCGGGAGCGGGGCTCTGGGGTGACGACCGGCGACAACGGCGGAGGTGCTCTGCACCACCAGCAGGTCTTGGTCGAGCCCGGCGGGCTGGCCAACGTAGTCCAAGACGGCGACCTGCACGTCTACCAGGACCGACCGCCGTACGTCATCGAGCCGTGGCCACCGGCGAGATCGTCGTCGGATCCGTCGTGGATGCTCGGACAGCCCAGCCGGCTCCTCGACGCCCGCAGCCAGGTGGTCGACTTCATCGGTCGTGATCAGGAGTTGCTGGACCTCTCCGAGTGGCGTGCCGGCAGCCGTGCTGGGCTGGCGGTCCGCTTGCTGCACGGTCCGGGTGGGCAGGGCAAGACCCGGCTCGCCGGCGAGTTCGCCCGGCTGTCGAGCGATGCGGGGTGGACCGTGCTGCAAGCCCGCTACACGGCCGGGCCGGAGGTGCCGGCGAGTCCTTCCGCGGATGCGGGGACGGGTGGGGCGCACGGGCTGTTGATGATCGTCGACTACGCGGACCGGTGGCCCCACGGCACTCTGCTCCGACTGCTCAGCACCCCCCGGCTGCACCAGGGCGTGCCGTCACGGGTCCTGCTCCTGGGCCGCAGTGTGCAGTGGTGGCCAGCAGTCCGCGGGGAGCTCGCAGAGATCCGCACCACCACCAGCGATCTCCTGCTCCAGCAGCTGGCTGCAACAGCCCGCGCGCGGGAGCACGCGTTCAACGCCGCGCGGGACCGGTTCGCCGACCTGCTCGGCGTGGACGGACCGGACCGCATCCGGTCCCCCGGCGACCTGCAGAACTCGACATATGAGCTGGTGCTGGCACTGCACATGGCCGCCCTCGTCGCCGTTGACGCCCGCAGCCGTGGCCAACGGCCACCGACCGACCCGGAAAGCATGGTCGCGTACCTACTCGACCGGGAGCACATGAACTGGCGCCGCCTGTACGGCAACCGCGTCGACGGCGAGGAGTTCCAGACCCCGCCGAGCGTCATGGCCCGCGCGGTGTTCACCGCCGTGCTGACCGGAGCGACCCGGCACAGCACCGGAGTCAGAGTCCTGCAAAGCCTCGAGCTTGACCCTCCACAGCGAATCCTGACCGACCACCGGGTCTGCTATCCGCCAGCCGATCGGGCCACCGTCCTCGAACCGCTCGCGCCCGACCGCCTCGCCGAGGACTTCCTCGCCCTGCTCCTGCCGGGCCACACCGTCACCGGGTACGACCCGGACCCGTGGGCGACCGACGCGCCTGCCTCCCTGCTGGCCCGGGACGCGGACGGCGCGTCGCAAGCCCACACCCCTCGAACGCTCACGTTCCTGGCCGCCGCGGCCAGCCGCTGGCCCCACGCCGCAGCGCAGCTGAACACCGTCCTGGCTGCCGATCCCGCTCTCGCGGTCGACGCTGGCAGCGCCGCGCTCACCGCCCTCGCCGACATCCCGACGATCGGGATGGAGGTGCTGGAAGCTGTCGAGGCCCGCTTCCCCGATCACCGCCACACCGACCTCGACCCCGGTATCGCCGCTGTCACCGGCCGGCTGACCGACCATCGCCTGGCCACCACCACGGACCCCGCAGCCCGCGCCCACGTGTACGGGGTGCTCGGCTACCGCCTGATCAACGCCGGGCTCCAGCAGCAGGCTCTCGACGCTAACGAAGAAGCGGTACGGGTCTACCGGCGGCTGGCGAAGGCGGACCCGTCCGGCGTCGGACCCGACTTAGCCAGTGCCTTGATCAACCTCTCGGCCAGCCTGTCCGCCACGGGTCGACGGGAGGAGGCCCTGACCGCCACCGAAGAGGCCGTTCGGATCTACCGGGATCTGCTGTCAGCCGGCCGGCCCGAGTTCGAGCCGGACCTCGCGAGGGCGTTGAACAACCTGGGTGTGGACATGTCCGGTCTCGGACGGCGAGCGGAGGCCCTCGCCGTCACCGAGGAAACCGTCGTCATCCGGCGCCGGTTGGCGGCCGCGAACCCGGACGCGTTCGAACCGGACCTCGCGATGGCGTTGCACAACCTCGGGCACCGGCTTGCCGAGCTCGGCCGGCGGGACGAGGCGCTGGAGGCCACCGCGCAGGCCGCCGAGGTCTACGAGCGGCTCGCGACGGTGAACCCGGCGGTGTTCCGGCCTCGGCTGGCCACGGCGCTGAGCAACCTCGGCACCCGGCTGTCGGAAGTGGGGCAGCGGGAGGGGGCACTGACCGCCGTTGCCGAGGCCGTGCGGACCTATCGGCGGCTGGCCGCGGTGAACCCAGCGGCGTTCCGGCACGAGCTCGCCAGGACGCTGGGCAACCTCGGAATCGAGCTCTCGGGGATCGGGCGGAGGGCGGAGGCCCTGGCCGCGATCGAGGAGGCGGTGCGGACGTACCGCGCGCTGGCGGAGCCGAACCCGGCGGCGTTCGAACCCGACCTCGCCGCGGCCGTCAGCAACCTCGGGCACATCCTCGCGGTGGCCGGTCGGCGGCCGGAGGCTCTGGCCGCCGCCGCGGAAGCGGTCACCATCCGCCGCCGGTTGGCGGCGCAGAACCCGGCGGCGTTCGAGGTCGACGTCGCCACGTCGTTGAGCAACCTCGGCGCCCGACTCTCGGAGCTGGGACGCCGTACCGATGCCCTGGCCGCGACCGAGGAAGCGGTCGAGATCCATCGACGGCTGGCGGTCCAGAACCCCACCGCGTTCGAACCCGGCCTCGCCGCGGCTGTGACCAACCTCGGAGTCGACCTGAACGGCCTCGGGCGACGCGACGAGGCCCTCGCCGCCACGGAGGAAGCCGTCGAGATCCATCGACGGTTGGTGGCGACGAGCCCGGCCGCCTTCGAGCCAGACCTGGCGATGGGCCTCAGCAATCTCGGTCTTCACCTTTCCGGCATGGGGCGACGGGCCGAAGCGCTGGCCGCCGGCGCGGAGGCCGTGAAGTTCTACCGCCGCTTGGCGGCCTCGAACCCGGGTGCCCACGAGCCCGACCTCGCCGGAGCGTTGAGCAACCTCGGTGCGGTGCTGGCAGCGCTGGGGCGCAGGACGGCGGCCTTGGAGGCAGCCACCGAGGCCGTCGAGCTGCGCCGCCGCATGGTGGCCGAGGACCCGCTGGCCTTCGAACCACCGCTCGCGGCCGCGCTGAACAACCTCGGGCTCAGGCTGGCAGCTGTGGGAGATCTAGCGGCGGCCGCGGATGCAGGCACCGAAGCCGTCGACATCCACCGCAGGCTGGTCGCCCGGGACGCAGCGGTGTTCGCGCCAGACCTCGCCGCCACGCTCACCAACCTCGGACTCAGGCTGTCCGAGCTGGACATGGACGAGGACGCCCTCCGCGTCACGGAGGAGGCCCTGCAGGTCTACCGCAGGCTGGTGGCCACGAACCCGGACGCGTTCGAACCAGACCTCGCCACCGCGTTGCACAACATCGGGGCGCTCCGGTCAGCGCTGGGCCGACCGATCGAGGCCCTTGCGGCCATGGACGAAGCCGTCGCATCTCGTCGGCGGTTGGCTGCCCGCAACCCGACTGTGTTCGAACCCGACCTCGCCACGTCGCTGAACGCCCGCGGCGTGCACCTTTCCAGCATGGAAAGGCACGAGGACGCCTTGGCCGCCACCGTTGAGGCCGTCCAGCTCTACCGGCGAGCTGTGGCAGGCACTCCGAACGCGTTCGAGCTCGACCTCGCCACAGCACTGAACAACCTCTCGGTCGACCTCTCGGCCGTGGACCGTCCGGTGGAAGCCCTGGCCGCCGCCGAGGAAGCGGTGCAGCTCTACCGCCGGATCACGGCCGGCTCAGCGGGGTTCCTGCCCGGTTTCGCCGCAGCGCTCGTCAACCTCGCTGTTGACCTGGCGCGGTGTGGGCGGGAAGGAGACGCCGTCGCCGCGGCGGCGGAAGTCGTCGAAATGTACCGGGGGCTGCCGGACGGCATACCCGACGCCGTCGAGCGCGACCTGCGCACCGACTTGGACGACCTCATCGAGACGCTGGCGGCCCTGGGCGAGCCGGACGCGGCCGCGCAGGTTCGCCACATGCTCCGGCCGCAGGACTGACGACCCGACCCGGCGCGCCCGATCGGCCCACAGGCGGCGGCGGCCGGATCGGGCGAGGTGGGCTCGACCACCGGGCTACCGGCCGAGGCGGAAGTGCGCCAGCACTCGAGCCGCGAGCTCCGCCACGACTTCGGGTGCATGGACCCCGAGGCTGGCCCGCGGCAGCGCCTCCGCCGCCGGGATCCGCAGGTGCGGCCGTTGGGAGTGGGCGTGCGACGCAGTCGACCGCGGCATCGCGGCCACCTCACCCTCCGACAACTGCCCGACCGGCTCGATCCCGACCGCCGGCGCCACCTCGTCCGACCACGGCAGATCCAAGGCGGCCAGCAAGGCGAGCAGCCAGGACAGCTTCTCGACCAGGTCTGTCTCGTCCAGCACGGAGCCGAGTGCGTCGTGCGGCAGCGGGAGCCACGCCGATCGCCGACCGTCACGGGTGATCACGACTCCCCTCTCGGCTCCGTCACGGTCCCGGTGCACGACCGCCGCGGCATCCGGCGAGGGCGTCACGACAAGTGCGTCGGCAACGCCGAACATCCGCTCCGCCCGACCCACGGCGGCCAACTGGTCGGCCAGAGCGGGCAAGCGGCGCACCTCCAGCAGCTCAACGTGACCGACGGGCACCAGGTGCAGCTCCAGGGTCGCCGGCAGCCACATCGCGCTGGAGGTCGACGCCGTGGCGCCCGTGCGCCACACCACTGGAACCGGTGTCGGCAGCATGCGCCAGCCGACGCCGGTCACCGCATCGGTGTCCTGCCGCCCCGACGGCAACAGTGCTGCCGGCGGGGACGAGCCGTGGTGGATGTGGATGTTGCCGCCGAGCGCCCCGAAGGCGGTACCACCGGTGGAGGCGACGATGCTCTGCGTGGGCCCGGCTGCTGCTCCTGGCGTCGGGATGGTGCCGTCGGCGGTGCTGGATGTCCGCAGCTCCCGGCAGATCTCCATCGCGAAAGCGGCGGCGTTGCGGGCCGCGACCGGCTGCCACTGGGCACCGTCGGCCGCCTGCTTCGCCCCGTCGGCGTGATCACTGATCCCGCGGACCGTCAACACCGGCTGCGAGTGGTTGAGGTGGCCGGCCTGCGATACCCCGGCGCTCTCCATCTCGACCGCCGCGGCGTCGTTGTAGTGGTCGCGCAACTGCGCGGCCAGCGGTGTGGTGCGGGTGTCGAGCACGACCTCACCAGCAGCGACGGGCTTGAAATGGACCGGCGGAGGGGGCCCTTCGCCCGTCCACCACGATCTGCGCGACACGTAGCGGGCCAACTGCTCCAGATCGTGCGGAGCGTCCCACGCCCGAGGACGGGCGTGGAAGCCGCTGGAGTCGTCCTTGCCGCCGTGGTAGGCGTACACCCTGGTCGCGACCACCACGTCGCCGAGGGACAGGTCACCCGAGAGACCGCCTGCGACACCCACGAACAGCAGGGCGGCCGGCCGGAACATCGCGATCGCGCGCTCCGTCAGCACCGCGGCGTTCGGGTTGCCCGCCCCCGTCACGCCGAGCGCGACCCGAACCCTCGACCCTTCGATGCGGCCGACCTCGAACAGTGTGCCCGCTGGATGGAACTGCGGACGAGGATCGGTCAGATGCCCGCGGACTGCGAGGAACTCCAACTCCAAGGCGGTCAGGACGACTACTGTCGGCCCGCCTTCTGTCGTCATCGGTCTCCTGTCGCATCGTCTGCGCCGGACAGCCTAGTGCGGGGCCTTCCCGGCCGAAGTGGAACCTGCGCAACCGAAGCGTCCGGCATCGGAACCGAGTATCAGCAGGTCGCATGACGTCGCAGGATTCGGGCACCCACAGGATCCGGAAACCTGCCGCCGCGGCCCTGGTGCACGGGCGGAGATACGGCGGATAGCTGCCCACCGAACAGGCGAGCACGGCGATCCCGGCCTCCGGTGAGCCGGCCGGGACGATCGCGAACCGAAAGTCCGCCTGCTCGGTCAGCGACGCACCGAGGCTCTGGCCGACGGGCGTGTCCAGCAGAATCGTCACGAGATCGGCGTCGATGAAGGCCGCGGACCACCGGCCTGCCCATCCTGCGTCCCGAGCGCAGGTGAGCGCGATGCTGACGAGCAGCGCCCGGCCCGGCGGCCGGACCGCCGCCAGGTCGTCGGGCCGCGTCAGGGTGTGCAGATCGATCTCCCCCGCCCGTCGGGTCGGCACGGTGACGACGGGTTCGGTCCGCTCCGACGGCCAGGGGTCGTCTCGCAGGTCTAACTGCCTTCGCAGGGTGGCCGGACGGCGCACGGTCACCAGTACGCCCGGTCCAGCGGTGAGATCGGCCGCCGTCGCTGCGGACAGGTCGCGTACCCGGGCGGGAAGTGGTGCCCGGAGTCGAACCCGCTCCGCTTCGAACAGCGACGATAGCTCATCGTCAAGCACGATCGGTTCGCTCCCTGGCCCGATCGCGTGTCGAACGGCCTCGATGAGCTCGGGTCGGGCGGCATGCACCTGACGCGGATCGAGCGTCGGGAGTCCCTCGTCCTCGAGCGCGTTCCCAGCCGCGGCTTGGCAGAGCTGGGAGAGGCGTTCCCAGACATCCGCATCATGGAAGGCCCGGGGGTCACCGCAGTCGATCTCGCGCAGGTCGGCCCAGCGCCGACCGAACACTGCCGCCGCCGTCCGCTCGACGGCGGCCCACAGCCGCGGCCCTCGTCGCTGCGGGACGGCGAGGCGGAAGTCGGGGCTGTCCCGCTCGCGCAGCGCGGCGGGGACGAACGCCGCCGGTCCCACGCGCATCAGCGGGGTCAGCACGTCTGTTTGCATGCACGTCAGGAGGGAGGCGTTGGAAGCCACCTGCCGCCACCTCAGGCCGAAGCCAATGGCGGGTCCGGCGCGGGCTGCGTCGTCGAGGTACTGCTCGTAATCCGGATAGGCCGCGGTGATCTCCGGCAACCCGGGAGCCGTGCGCATACGCAGGACGTTCGCGATGCTGATCTGAGTCGCGTAGCCTTCGTACATCCGTCTGCACCGCGGTACGAGATCCGCCAGCACGGTCCGGTGCTGATCCGGGTGCTTTCCGAACTGCGCGAGCAGCATGATCGCCTGCAGGATGTGGCCCCAAGCAGCGCTCTCGTTCAATCCGGCATGGGCCAGTTCGTGCAGGCTGACCATGGCGTTGCGGCACGGCTGCGGCGACAGATCCGAGATGGTCCAGACCGACTGGTCGAAGCGACCGGTCGGGGCCGTGCTCGGGAAAGCCAGAACGTGTAGAGACGCCAGTGGCGCCGGTCGCCCGCGGTCGATCGACCATCGACTCCGGTCGCTCCACGCCGCCACCGTAGCTCGCACGGCCGAATCGGATACTTGTGGAGCAGTGTATCGAGCCGGTCGTGTCGTTGGATCTGGTTCGGCTTGGCGGTCAAGTGCTGGGGGAGTGGTCGGAGGGGAGTGGCCTGGCCGAGAGTGCGGTGGGGTCGGTGGTTGTTGTAGTGCTGTTCGAATTCGCGAAGCACGACTGTGGCGTGTCGCTGGTTGATGATCAGGATGCGGTCGAGGAGTTCGTGGCGGATGGTGTCGACGAAGCGTTCGGCGATCGCGTTGGCTCGGGGTGCTCGTACCGGCGTCGTGATGATGCGGGCATCAATGGCGGTGAGCACGGCGTCGAGCGCTGCGGTGAACTTGGTGTCGCGGTCGCGGATCAGGAAGCGGAGGCTGCGCCCGGCGTCGTCGAGGTCCATGAGGATGTTTCGGGCCTGCTGAGTCAGTCGTGCTCCGGTGGGGTGGGCGGTGACGCTGAGGATGTGGACGCGGCGGGTGGCGTGTTCGATGACGAAGGAGACGTAGAGCCGGCGCAGGGTGATGGTGTCGAGGTGGTGGAACAGGTCGCGGGCGAGGATCGCGTGTGCCTGCACTCGTAGAGCTCGCTCTATGTTGGTCCGGCTCGGCGCGGGGAGGGGTCGATTCCGGCGTTGTGGATGATCTTCCAGATCGTTGAGGCGCCGATGTGGTAGCTGAGTCCGGCGAGTTCGCCGTGGAGGCGGCGGTAGCCCCAGGTGGGGTTCTCGGTGGCAGGCGGATGACGAGAGCGCGCACGCCGGTGGGGATGGCTGGTCGGCCGGGTGGGGCGGCGTGGGTGGTTCAGCGGCGGGCGATGAGTTGGCGGCGCCAGCGCGGGATCGTGGCTGGTGTGACGAGGAGTCCGAAGCGACGGCGGACGGGCAGTAGTCGGGTGAGCGCGGCGATCATGGCGTGGTCCAGCGCATCGGTGGGCGTGGGGTACGTCGTTGGAGGACGGCGAGTTGGTGGCGCAGGACGAGGATCTCGATCTCCTTGCTGGAGTCGGATCGGGTGTGCAGCACGATCCACGACAGTAGCTTGGACAGCAGAAGGTAGATCATCTTCAGTGCCACTGACGGATCATGTCCGATCTGGTGTTGGCCGTTCTCCGGGGCTTCTGGACCTGTTGCGTGATGTCGCCCGATCCGGGTGATGTTGCTGGTGGTGCGGTGGTTCTCCGTGGGTGTGGTGCTCGTGGCTGGTAGTTCACGGTTGCTGCCACGAGATCGGAGTACGGGCTGTGCGAGCGTTCCCGGTGAGACTGCCGTCGGGTGTGAGGTACTGGACGGTGCTGGATGAGGACCTGGCCGTGGTCGGCGAGGCCGATGCGTTCCTGCGTCAGGTGCGCTTCGGTCGCGACGGCTCGGAGCTGACCACCCGGTCGTATGCGGGCGGGATCGCGCTGTTCCTGCGCTGGTGCGCCCGGACGGGCCGGCACTGGCATGGCGGGGTGGAGCATCTGGGGTTGTTCATCACCTGGCTGCAGCACGCTGGCCCGCGGGCCAGCGGCGCGGACGCGGTCTCGGGCGGGCAGGTGCTGACCGGGCCGGGTCGGGCCCCGGTGCGTGGCGCGCGCCGGGTGAACGTCGTGTTGTGCGCGGTGCGCGGGTTTGTCGCGCACGCGGTGACCTCGGGGGGTGCCCCGGCGGGGCTGCTGGCGTTGATCTATGAGCTGGCCGACGAGCGGGATCTACCCGAGCACGCGCGGGGTGAGGACGCTCGGATGGCGTGGCGGATGCGGGCGCGGCATCGGTTGCGCGAGCCGGACACGGCCGTGGACCGGGCCGGTGACGAGGAGATCGTGGCGTTGCTGCGGGGGTGCCGCTCGGCGCGCGACAGGTTGATCGTGTTGTTGATGGCCCGGGCCGGGCTGCGCCGCGGGGAGCTGTGTGGGCTGCGCCGCGGTGACGTGCATCTGCTGCCCGATTCCCGAGTGTTGGGGTGCGAGGTGGCGCGGGCGCACCTGCACGTGGTGCGCCGGGACAACCCGAACGGGGCGTGGGCGAAGTCCCCCCGCCAGCGGGTGGTGCCGCTGGATTTCCTTGTCGTGGCGGCCTTTGACGGCTACGAGTTCGAGCGTCTGGGCGTGGAAGGGGCGGGCGAGTCCGACTTCGTGCTGGTCAACCTGTTTCGCGGGTCGGTGGGCGCCCCGATGCGACCGGACGCGATTAACGAGCTGATGACCGCGTGCTCGCGCCGCGCCGGGCTGGACACCTCGGTCCGCCCGCATCAGCTGCGGCACGCGTTCGGCAGCAACCTGGCCGACGCCGGCGGGAGCCTGGACGAGATCGCCGAGTTGCTCGGGCACGCTTCGATGAGCTCGTCGCGGGTGTATCTGCATCCCGACCCGGGCCGGTTGCGGCGGGCGGTCGAGCGGGTGCCCAGCCCGCGCGAGCAGACGGTCCCTGGCCGGTGAGCGCGATGTCCACGGCCCGGCCACTGTCGTCGAGGCCCGATGCCGTCGTGCCCGCGGATGCCTCACACGTGCTCGGGGCAGGTCACGGTATCGAGCCCGGGGCGGCCCGGTTGGCCGCGGTGATCGACCCGGCGTTCCTGGTCGAGGCCGGATGGGATCGGGCTACCCGGGTGTTGTCGCTGCCCGCCGGTCATCCGCTGCTGGGCTGGCGGGCGTGCGAGACCCCGGGATGCACCAGCCAGGTCTATGGCCGGGCCCGGACATGCGGCAGGTGCCGGCTCGGTGACACCGAGCCCGGCAGCGACACGGCCGCGGCCGTGGGCGCCGCGCCGCTCGGGCGGGGACAGCTATGTCAGGTTGAGGCGTGTGGACGTGATCGGGGGAACCGACGCTTCTGCCGCGCCCATGACGAACGGCTCCGGGATCGACGTCGCACCGATCCGGGCTTCGATGAACTCCGGTGGCGCCGGACCGAACCGGCCACCGAGGCGGCGGGGCAGGTCAGCCTGCACGGTATCCCCGGGTTGGTGGTTGTGCAGGTCCTGTATGGACTGCAGCAGCGGACCCGGGACGGGGCGATCACCGACGCTGCCCGGCTCCGCCAGATCGCCGGGGAGCTGCGCCGGTGTCCGCCGGTCTCCCTCGAACATGCCGCGGTCGGCGGCGGCGGCGAGCAGCACAAGGTGCTGCGCTGCTTCGTGCGCCACCTCGGGCGGGCCTTCCTCGATCCCCAGACCGAACGGGTCAAGGATGTGTGGGACCTGGCCGCGTTCGGGCTGCGCGGACATCTGACCTTCACCAAGATCAGCCAGGGTTGGTTGCGGGAGGCAGCCCAGCGGTGGGCTGCTGATGACCTGCCGCGCCGCCGCGGCAAGGACACCGCCGGGCCGGTGCGGCAGTACCTGGTCAGCGTGGCTGCCCTGTCCGAGAGCCTGCGGGCGACCCGCGCGGATCGCGGGGAACACCCGGGCCCCCTGGGACGCGGCGACATCGAGAACTTCCTGCACCGGATGGCCTTCCTGACCAGCACGGGGCGGGTCTCGGTTGACGCCCGTACTCGGATCTGCCGCGAGATCAGACACCTGCTGGGGCGGGTGCGGGCACTCGGGTTGGCCCGCCCCGACGGCCCGGCCGCTGGCCTGGGGGAGGACTTCGCGCTCGCCGCCAGCGACATCCCCGTCAAACCCGAAGATCCAGAACCGAACCGGGACCTACCGACCGAGATCATGGCGCGGTTGTGCAAGGCGCTCCCGCTACTGGAGAAGTCCATCTCGTGCCGGGAGATCCGCGTCGCGGTGGAGCTGATCATCGACACCGGGCGGCGGCCGGACGAGATCTGCGCGCTGAGCTGGGACTGCCTGGAATACGACCAGGACCGCTCACCGGTGTTGGTCTATGACAACCACAAGAACGCCCGCCTCGGGCGTCGGCTCCCGATCGCCCAGTCCACCGCGGACTCGATCACCGCCCAGAAGGAACGGGTCCGGGCACGGTTCCCCGACACCCCGCCCAGCCAGCTGAGCCTGCTGCCCGCCGCCCACGCCAACCCGCACGGGCGACGCGCCATCACCGAAGGCCATCTCGGTGCTCGCCACCGCGCCTGGATCGATAGCCAGCCACCGCTGCTGCGGGCCGATGGAACCGAGTACGACAAGACCAAGATCGTGCCCTATGCCTACCGGCACAGCTACGCCCAACGCCACGCCGACGCCGGTGTCCCGATCGACGTGCTGGGCTCGTTGCTCAACCACGTCAGCCTCAACACCACCAAGCACTACTACCGCGTCGGGGAACCGCGGCGCCGCGAAGCCGTCGACCGGGTTGCGGCGATGCAGTTCGACCGACACGGCAACCCGATCTGGCGCCAAGCCCAGGCGCTGCTCGATTCCGAGCACGCCCGCCGCGCGATCGGCGAGGTCGCCGTCCCGTTCGGGGTCTGCGCCGAACCCTCCAACGTCGCGGCCGGTGGCAAGTCCTGCCCGTTCCGGTTCCGCTGCGCGGGCTGTGACCACTTCCGCACCGACGTGTCCTACCTGCCCGACCTGCACGCCTACCTCGATGACCTGCTGCGCAACCGGGAACGTGTCCTCGCCGCCACCGACCTCGACGACTGGGCGCGGACCGAGGCCATCCCCTCGGAGGAGGAGATCAGCAGGATCCGCCGACTCATCGCGCGAATCAGCGCCGGCCTCGACGAGCTCACCGACGAGGAACGCCAGCGCGTGGAGCAGGCCGTCACCATCGTCCGTCGACACCGCACCGTCACCCTCGGCATGCCCCGTATCCGCCAAGCCCTGCCCGACCTCCGCCCGGAGCGCACGCCATGAGCACCGACAACACCGGCGCCCGGACCACGGCCATGACCCAGGGCCGTCGGGCCGACTCGGCCCGACGCCACCAACGCGTCCTCACAGCCCTGAGCGCCGCAGTCAACCATGGTGAACCGGTCAGCGTCAGCGGTATCGCCCGCGCCGCGGGTGTCGACCGCACCTTCCTCTACCGCCATCGCGAGCTACTCGAGCAGATCTACGCCGCCGAGGCCCAACCACCCGCCGCTCCCGGCGGCGGACCCGCGGTCAGCCGCGCCTCGTTGCAGGCCGACCTGCTCGCCGCCCAGCACCGCTGCACCCGCATGGCCGCCCGAGCCCAGCAACTCGAGGCCCGCCTGTCGGAACTGCTCGGTCAGCAGGCCTGGCGCGAGTCCGGACTCGGCGCGCCCGACGACATCGATCAGCTCAAACAGAAGATCGTGTTCCTCGAGCAGCACGTCGTCGACCAGCGCCTCCAACTCGAGGAACGCGACCAGGACCTGGCCGCCGCGCGCGCCACCAACCGCGAACTCATGACCCGCATCAACACCGCCAACCCCAACAGGTGACATCGCGCGATCACCCTTGCACCACACCTGTTGCACTACCTAAGATCCCTTCCAACAGCTTCTGAGCTGCGCAAACTCGGAGAACCAACCTCCACCACAGTGCCGACTCTCCCAGAGAACGGTCAACAGTCTGGGATGGTGACGAAGCTGCAGGTTGAGGCCGTGAGCAGAGTTACGGGCACCCACAGGAATCGGCTGCCCTGGATAGCCGCGCCCGGTCCTGGAGCGGGCCTGGAGCGGGTGGTCCTGGAGCGAATCTGGAGCGGCGATCATTCCGGAACCGTCCCCAACAGTTCCGGACTGACCTGAACGGGACCGGCTGACCGGCCAGAACGGCTATTTCCACAGGTCAAGCGACTCTTCGGGTCACGCTGGGGGACAGAGGGTCGAGCGATCAACGGTGATCCTTGATCAGGCCCCTGAGCTGCAGATATGCGGCAAGTCGGACGAGGTCGTGTTGTGACCACTTGACGAGAGGTCAGGTCCGGAGCGTGCCTGGCCTTTCGTCAAGAGGTCACGTCCCGGCGCGGCTTGTTGGGCCAGGCTCAGGCTGCGGAGGGTTGCCTTTGAGGTGTCTGTTGATCAAGTGAGTCTTCCGAGGTCGAGTTCGTGGCGCGCGCCGGTGATGCCGCTCCTGGGCTGAGGGGTCCTGGGTGGACGCTGTGGGCGCAGACCCGGGAACATCACCGGGTGAGAGTGCATCGCCGTGGAACGACGGTTCCCACCGGCGCAGTTGTCGTCGGTCTGGTGGGCCTCGCAGGTGGTGTCGCCGTCGTCGGTGTCGTGCTCCTCGTCAACGGTGACATCGGTCTTGCGGACAACCTGTCATCCTCTTTCAGCTTCATCCTCGCGGCTGTGCTCGCCGGCACCGGGCTTGTCCTCTGGCTCCGCGGGCGGCGGCACGAGGCCGAGCTCGAACGCGAGGTGGCGTCACGGGCGGCGGACCGTGCTCGGCCGGAGGACCACTGGCTGCGTTCGGCGCGTGGTGCCGACGCTACGACGGGATTCTTCTTTACCGGCCGCGCCGGGGTCATCGCCGCACTGCGCGCGGTTACCGCACGGGGGGATCCGGCGCTGGCCGTGGTTCTCGGGATGCCCGGAGCGGGCAAGTCGGCTGTGCTCGGCGTGCTGGTGGCCCGCAGCCGGGGCCGTTCCGCGTTGCCCGACGGACTCGGTGCGGTCATCCCGGACATCGGCATCGACTGCGCCGTGCACGCACGCAGCAAGTCCCTGTCGGACGTGATCGGCGAGCTGAACGCGGCGGTCGGCGTGCGGAGCATCGACGCGTCGCACGAACAGGAGCCGCTTTTCGCGGCGCTACGGGAGCGGTCCCGGACGATCGTAGTAGTGGACGCTGTCGACGAGGCCCTCGCGCCTTATGATCTCAGCCGCTTCTTGGTCCAGCTCTCGTGGCACGCGATCGTCATCGTGGGCACCCGACCGGACGAGGCCGCCCGCTCCGGGGTAGGTCTGGCGCCCAGAGGCATGCGGGCCAGGGCAGCTAAGGTCATCGATCTCAGCGCGTCGGAGAACCTGGACCGCAGTGAGGTCGCGGACTACGTCCGAGCGCGGTTGCGCGCGGACCGGAGGGCCGGCGGGTACGCCGATCAGCGGCGGTGGACCGACAAGGTCTTGCTCGACATCATCGGCAGGGAGGTGGCGGAGCGGGCCCAGGACAACTTCCTCGTGACCCAGCTGGTCACGGACGAGTTGCTCTCCCGCCCGCCGGTGCGATCACTGACGCGCGGATGGAGTGCGTCGCTGGAGTGGCCCGCCGACTTCCGCGGGTGGATGGACCGCGATCTGAACAGACGGCTGGGTCGGGACCGTTACCTCGCCGACGCACTGATCCCGCTGGCCTTCGTCGAGAAGGACGGTCTGCCTGTCGACCTGTGGGTCGAGGCGCTGGCGGCGATCGGCCCGCGCACCGCCGGCGCTCGGGGCGAGGTCGATCGCGCGATCAGCGAGCTGGGTTTCTTCCTGGCCGTGACGACCACCGGGGCCGGGTCAATGCAGCACGGGGAAGGTGAGGTCGGATTCCTGCTCCGACACCAGGAGTTCGCCGCCTACTTCGGGGGTGGACCCTTCCATGACGCTCGCTCGAGCACGATGTCGGACGTCGTCCTCGGGTCGGTACCGCTTGCGCCTGACGGTTCCCGCAAATGGGGCGAGCTGCGTCCCTACGCGCGACGCAACCTCCTCGCCCACGCCGAACGTGCCCGGACGCTCGACTTCGTGCTCGCCGAGGATCCGCTCTGTCTTGCCGCGGTTGATCCGTCATCGGCGGTCGACGCGACGGCTCGCGCCACCACACCGATCGGACAGGATCTCGGGCGCCTGGCGCGTGATGCCGCCTACGGCGGAGGTGACTCGTACGTGCAACGCTGCGCGCAGCTGTCGTTCCACGCCCGCCTGGCCGGGATGGAGAGCGTCGCCGACACCTTCGCGGCCGGAGCGGGAACACAGGCCTGGAGTTCCCCGTGGCGGGCCGGAGGTTCATCGGCAGCTATGCCGAACGGTGATTCTCTCGACACCACCGCCGTGATCCCGGTGTCGTGGACCACACCCGCTGCGGTGGTCATCGACCGACGGTTCCGTGCCGAAGTGATCGATTTGGCTTCCCGCGGCTGTCTCGGGCCGGCGGTGGAGTTGCTGAACGCGGAGGGTGCTGGACCGGATATGTGGAGCGCGCGGGAGATCGCCGGCTCTGTGTACCTCGCCGTCGCGTGGGAGGAGCACCGTTTTGAGTTGTGGTGCCTGGCCGGGCCGTCGGCGTCCACCCGCGCTGTCGCCTCCGACGTTGTCCCGGAGCTCATCCGACAGGTGACGATGGTGGCGGGCCCGTCCGGTATTCCCCTGATCGCGCTCCTGACAGGAGATCGACCGGGCCGACTCCACGTGCGGACGGTCGAGAGCGGCAACATCGTCCCGCTCGACAGTGGCGACCTGCTCGGCGGGGACGGCATCGCCGCCGCCTTCGCCACCGCAGAATCAAGCGAGCTCGTCATCGCATCGCTCGGGAACGGGCTGCGCCGCGTCCAGGTAAATGCGGGGTCGCGGACGCTGATCGTCACTCCGGTGATCGATCGGCCAGTCACGTTGCTCACCGTGGCCGATGCCGGAAACCGTGCTGTGGCACTCGTCAGCCTGGATCAACAGATACACGCGGTCATCCTCGGCGAGGGTTCGCCCGCCGCCATCCTCGGCCTCGTCCTCGGTGAGGGGGGCCCGATGGCCCGACCGGCGCTCCAGGTCGGCGACGGAGTGGTCCGGGCCGCTGTCGTTGCCGACGGTGCCGCCAACCTGTGGGAGCTCCTGCCGGATCAGCGACGGATCGCCTCCATCCCGGTTGATGAGAACTTGCGTGAGGCGGCGTTCGTGGACGAAGCCGGAACCCTGCTCGCCGTGTTCGGCTTCTCCGGTGACGTCCGCATCCTCACGCTGGATTCGGCTGGGTTCGGGCCCGAACGACGAGTGCTGCCGGTCGGCGAGAGTGGTAGTCGGGTGCTGCCGGCGCCGGCCGCTGCGGAGTTCCCACCCGCCGTGGTCACCCGCGCGAACAGCGGAACGACCAGGATCTGGCTCCTCGACGACCAGCGTCGACCCGCCGGCGAAGAGCGGTCCGGTGCAGTAAGGGCGCTCGCCTGCGGTACCCGGGACGTCGCCGCGATCGTGTCCACCGATGGGACCCATGAGGTCCGGTTCTGGTGGCCCGGGCGTGGAAGCCATCCGCCGTGTCTGGACCATGGCGAGCCCGTCGAGAACGTGGGAGTGGCCGTCGATGCCGCCGGCGTGGCGATCACGGCGGTCGGCGACGGGCGCGCCAGCCTCTGGACCGGCGGCGTGGGACCCGATGCGCCGTCGCTTCGACGATCGTGGGAGGTATCACCCGGCCTGGCAGACCACGTCGCGGTCGCGCGCTGCGGTACGGGCACGATCGTTGCTCTCGCCGGGATCGAAGGCGCACAGCTGAGAGTCGTCTCGACCAGAACCCCCGGCGACGATGCCGTAGCGGAGCTGCCTGTCCCGATCGCGGCCTTCAGCCAGTATCGGCTGCGCGACGATCGGCTGTCGGTCGCGGCAGTGGACGAGGACGACGTCATCCACCTCGCGACGCTCGACGAGCACGGCCATCTCCTGCACCGGCAACGCCGCACGGAGTCAGGCCCAGTGACGGGCTGCCTCGCGCTCTCCGGTCCAGGTGACTCGCCCTACGTGGTGACGTGGACCTACACAGGGGATGTTCACGCCTGGGACACCGCGACCCTCGACATCGCCCAGTACGCCCAGCTGCGCCTCCCAGAGTGCCCGACCGCCTTCGTCGGAGTCGGTGGCCCGGACACCGGCCTGGTCGCGTTCACCGCACCGGGCGGTGTCATGCTCTGGGACCTCTTCGGATCCGGAGATACCACACTCGTCAGGACCCGCGCACGGCAAGCAGGTCATCTCGTCGCGGTGGGAGGCCGAAACCGCCCACGGATTCTCTGCGCGTATCCATCGGGGACGATCGCGGTCATCGACCCCGCCACCGCGACCCTCTCGGAAATCGACGTTAACTGCGAATTCTCTCACTTCGTTGGGCTTTCGAATCCAGCGTGGGCGATCGGTGCTAACGGGTCAGCGATCGTCGCGCTCCAGGCATGACAAGTCCGGAACACGCCGGGGTACTGCCGTGCGCCGCTCACGATGGTGATTCGTCTTTCGAGCTGGGGGTCTGAGAGAGTGTTTGGCCCGGCAGCCGCACCGTCCTGCGCAGCGGGCCGGGCCCCCAATGCCACTTAGCGTAAGATGATCATGTTGGGCTGAGGTTGTATCGGCGTGTCGTCCAGTTCGGACACCGGCCGGAACCTAGCCGCCCACCCGGTACTACATTCGGAGATATTGGGGTAGGGGGTCTCCTCGGGTGTGGTAGTGGCTGATGAGGGCCCTGGTCTGGTGGAGTCTGCGGAACTGTGACCAGCGCAGGACGTGGTCGATGCCCGAGGCGGCGGCGAGAACGGTGCGGGTGAGGAGGCGGCGGATCTCGGCGAGGGACAGCCGGATCAGTCGTGGGGGTGTCAGCAGGCTGGTTCCTCCCGGGGCTGGTGGTCTTTTCCCAGGTCGGCCCGGGTGACCGCGAGGAACGCCTGGGCGAACATCACGCAGGTCACATGCCGATGCCAGGGCGTCCACTTCCGGACCTGGTACTCGCCCAGCCCCAGCAGGTCCTTGCCCTGTTCGTTGTTCTCCTCGATCTTCCAGCGCATCCCGGCCACCGCGATCAGCTCGGGGACCGCGGTGCGCTGCGGGGCGTGGGCGAGGAAGTACTCGATCTCAGAGGGCTTGCTGACCGAGCGACGGACCAGCAGCGTGTGGGCGTGGCCGTCACTGGCCGGCTGGTCCTTGACCCGGACCGCGACCGCTGTCCAGTCATAGCAACGCTCGCCTTTCGTGCCCTGCCCGCACGAGCGACGTTCCCACACCGTCGCGTTCAGGCCGGCCAGGAGCCGGTCGGGACGGGTGGGTCTAGAACGCGCGTCGAGCAGGGGCAGGTCGACGGGCACGGCCATCACGTAGGCCACACGGTGGTCGTGACACCAGAACCGCAGTGCCGGGTCACGGCCGTAACCGGCGTCGGCGGCGAAGTACCGAAACGGCACCCCCGCCGCGATCGCCCGCTGGAGCATGGCGATGACCTGCTGGGGTTTGGTGACGAAGCCACGCTCGGCGGGCACGCCCGCCTCAGCGCAGCGGGCCGGGTCGTCGGTCCAGCACCGGGGCAGGTACAAGGCTCGGTCGATGAAGGCGTGTCCCCGGTCAGAGGCGTAGGCCGGCATGGGCATGACCTGGCAGTTCTCCGTTTGCCCGGTCGCGCCGCAGTGCTGCGGGGCGACCCCCACCGACTGCACCCCCTTCTTGATCACCTGGGTGTCGTCGGCGATCAACACCCCGTCCTCGCTGCCCAGACCGGCCACCACGTAGTCGCGGACCGTGTCACGCAGCTTGTCGGCGTCCCAGCTCGCCCCGTTGAGCAACCACTCCAGCCGCTGCGCCGACCGGTGCCCGACATGATCGGCCAGTTGCCAGGAGTTCTTCCGCGGCACCTCGGCCAGCAGACCCCGCACCAGGTCGGCGAAGGTGGCCCGCGGCTCAGGGCGGGTGAACAGCGGCCCGGCGACCCGCTCGGTCACCGCACGCAGGTCCTGGTCCCAGTCCATGATCTGATCAGAGGAGACGTCGTAGTCCACACAGGATGATCGCCACCACAACGATCTTCGTTACAAGATCTCAGAATGTAGTACAGGAAACCGTTACGTCCGGTTCGGCGGGAGGCCGCGCGGAAAAGGACCTGCCCAGCACCCCTCGCTGCGCGGCCGACCCAACCGGGTGGCTGATGCGTCATCGCCAGCTGGTCCGCGACTCCGGGCCGTTACCCGCCCATCACGAGGACCTGGTTCTCTGGGCTACGAACATGATCATGACCGGGCAGTGGTACGTGACGCCACGGGCAGCCCGCCAGCGCCTCGGTGGGGCGGTGCCCGTCCCCCACACCCACCTCAGGTCGGATAAATCAGCCGCTTGAAGACGTTTACCAACAGGCTCTTACTTGCGGGGTGCATCCGCTAACCTGTACCGACAAGTGGATCTAGGTGTGTCCGAGGGGGGACTTGAACCCCCACGCCCGTTGAAGGGCACTAGCACCTCAAGCTAGCGCGTCTGCCATTCCGCCACTCGGACCTGCTGCGCGACCTCGCGGCGCGCCGACGACGAGCGTAGCCGACCCACTCCGGGCGCAGGCGACGGGATCGCCGGTGGTAGGAAGATCCGCGTGAACCGCCCCATCGCAGCCGAGGACGAGGTCGTCGAGCTGGCCTCCGAGCTCATCCAGATCGACACCACCAACACCGGCGACCCCGCGACCGTGACCGGTGAGCGGGAGGCCGCCGAGTACGTTGCGGCCAAGCTTACCGAGGTCGGCTACGAGATCGAGATGGTCGAGTCCGGCGCGCCGCGGCGCGACAACGTGGTCTGCCGGCTGCCGGGCGCCGACCCGTCGCGGGGCGCGCTGCTGGTGCACGGGCACCTCGACGTCGTGCCGGCCGACCCGACGGAGTGGTCGGTGCACCCGTTCTCCGGCGCCGTGCAGGACGGCTACGTGTGGGGTCGCGGCGCGGTCGACATGAAGGACATGGTCGCGATGACGATCGCCGTCGCGCGCCGGTTCAAGAGGGACGGGGTGGTGCCGCCGCGCGACCTCGTGTTCGCGTTCGTCGCCGACGAGGAGGCGGGTGGCGCGTACGGCGCGCAGTGGCTCGTCAAACACCGCCCGGACCTCTTCGCGGGCTGCACCGAGGCCGTCGGGGAGGTCGGCGGGTTCTCCCTCACCCTGGCCGAGGACCGGCGGGTCTACCTCATCGAGTCGGCCGAGAAGGGGATCGCCTGGCTGCGGCTGCGAGCGCGCGGCAAACCCGGGCACGGCTCGTTCCTGCACGACGACAACGCCGTGACCAAGGTCGCCGAGGCCGTCGCGCGGCTGGGTAACCACACGTTCCCGCTGGTGCTCACCGACACCGTCCGCGCGTTCCTGGAGCAGATGTCCGCGCTGACGGGCCTGGAGTTCCCGGAGGACGATCTCGAGGGGTCGCTGGCCAAGCTGGGGTCGCTGGCGCGGATCGTCGGCGCCACGGTCCGCGACACCGCCAATCCCACGATGCTCAAGGCCGGGTACAAGGCCAACGTCATCCCGTCCACCGCGGAGGCCGTGGTCGACTGCCGGATGCTGCCCGGGCGCGAGGAGGCGTTCCTGCGCGAGGTCGACGAGCTGCTCGGCCCGGACGTCAGCCGCGAGTGGGTGACGAACCTCCCGCCGGTGGAGACCCCGTTCGAGGGCCCGCTGGTGGACGCGATGGCCGCCGCGCTGCGCACCGAGGACCCGGGCGCCACGACGATCCCCTACATGCTCTCCGGCGGCACCGACGCCAAGCACTTCGTCGACCTAGGGATGCGCTGCTACGGCTTCGCGCCGCTGCGGCTGCCACCGGACCTGGACTTCGCGTCGCTGTTCCACGGCATCGACGAGCGGGTCCCCGTCGACGCGCTGCGGTTCGGCACCCGGGTCCTCGACACGTTCCTGCGCAACGTCTGAGATGGCGCACCTTTCTGCAGGGCAGGGTAGGTTGAGGGTTATTCAGGAGGGTCATGTGGATCTTGTAAGACCACGGTTGAGCTGCGGGGATGCGCCTCCGATCAAGATCGCTGAATAAGCCTCGTTACGTTGGGTGTCGCTCGACGGTGGTTCGTCAGTGTCACCGAGTACTGCGGCGAGGGAGTCGGACTCCGTGTGCGGATGATGCCCGCAGCGAGTCCGGGCGGTTTTCCGGGCCCGCGGTGGGCTGTCTGCATCTGCTGCACCCACACTTCAAGGTGAAGCCTGACGGCGCCGCGCCGAGCGTGCGGCCTCCGGCCGGTTCCGGCGCGATCCTCGGCACGTGCCTCGGCTGGCTCGGATAGTCAGCTTCTGAGACGATCTTGTCTTGACAGGCCGATGCTCGGTGGGCACACTCAATCTCATGCCTCCGGGAACAGCCAAATCGGAAGCGGTCCGTCAACGGAACGGCAGCACTTGGGGTTTAGCTTCTCGGGCGACTCTAGTGATGGTTGTGACTCTTGCGAGTTTCGCAACATTCCCGCTCGGTTTCGCGTCGGCGATGGTTAGCTACGGCGCTAGCGCTTGCTTCGACGGAACTGCCGGTCCCCAAGATAGGGTATCCAGCGCGAACGGGCCCGACTTCTTCAGTAATGTGGAACTCTTCTGTGGCGATGAGACGAAAGGGGTTATTCACATCGACAAGGAGCATCCGATCGCCGAGGATGGATCTAATGATGAAAATTGGGCCGCCTGCGCGGCGTTCCCTAACTAGCCCATGAATACACTGACCCTTTCGCTTACCGTGTCGGGCGGTTGGTGTGCGCTGTTTTTAAGCGATCCCACCGCGGAGGTTCGAATCCAAACTCATTGGCTCAACGATGGATTTGCTGATTTGTCTGCCGCCGTGCTTGACCTGCTATCCGGCCGTCCATCTGTATCGGTGCGGTGGCCCCTAGAGGTCTCCGGAGGTCACTTCCTCGACTTTGCTCTCGATTCTCGGGGGGGGGGGAGTAAGTGTTGCCATCAGCGAGTTCAAGTACGGCATAGGCGCGGATACCGTTGAGACGATCTGGAGCGCAGAGCGGGGAAAGCTCGTTTTCTCTTGTCATATCGCCTTGTCGGATTTTGTATCTGAGTACCTTGGGAACCTCCGCCGCATTCGCGTCTTGAATGTCGACGTCGGGGGCCAAATTGAGCAATGGCGCCACTTGTTTCCTCAATCCGCGTACGAACAGATTGAAGCGTGCGCCGCTAGGCGTTTCGGATTCAAGCCGGCCACGATTTCAGAGATTACCGGCGAAGGTCCGGGTCCGCATCATTGCTAACGGGTCGCCGACGTCGTTCGTCAGGCTGCGACGGCGAGCGTCTGTCACGGACAGTCCACATAGCTTTGTCGTCGCGCGGCGAGGTCGCCGGTGATGACGGTGTCGTCGAATCCGTCATCACCGGCGGGATTGATCACTCATCCGGCGTCGAGCATCCGGCCGTTCCGCACCCGCAGTTGGTTGAACGCAGCATGGCTATACCTCCTCCCGGTGTCGGTGGCTGAACGTCCAGCGTCCCCTTATCGCGACGTACTGGCCATACTCGGATCGGGTGACCGACGGAGGCCGTGCGCTCACGCAGCGTGACGCTGAACCGACCAGCCCGGTCCCGCCTCGGCCAGTCAGCTCCAGGACCGGTCTCTGCGGGGCGTGGCGTTACCCACTACGTTCTGCGGAAACAGAGGGGAAGGGGTCGTTGTGGATCTTACGGGCAAGGCCGCGCTCGTCACAGGTGGGGCATCGGGCATCGGGGAGGCTGCGGTTCGCCGGTTCACTGCGGCCGGGGCGGTCGTGGCCGTCGCCGACCGGGACGAGGAGGGGGCGCGCAAGCTCGCCGAGGAGGTCGGGGGTCTCGCGCTGCCCTGCGACGTCACCCAGCCAGACGCGATGGCGATGGCGGTCGACATCGCCGAAGACGCCCTCGGCCGGCTCAACATCGTGCTGCTCAACGCCGGGATCACGGCGGGCCAGTCGGGCGTCGAGGACCTGGACCTCGACGGCTACCGGCGGCTCCTGGGTGTGAACGTCGACCACGTCGTGTACGGGCTGTGTGCCGCGGTACCCGCCTTGCACCGGGCGGGCGGTGGTTCGATCATCGCGACAGCGTCCCTGGCCGGGTTGGTGTCGATGCCCGGCGACCCGCTCTACGCGCTGACCAAGCACGCCGTGATCGGGTACGTCCGGTCCGCCGCGCCGCTGCTGACCGGCGGTGGGATCCGGCTCAACGCGGTGTGTCCCGGGTATGTCGACACCCCGCTCATCGCGGGCGCGAAGCCGAAGTTCGGCGACTTCCCGCTGCTCAGCGTCGAGGACGTCGTCGACGCCGTGGAGGCTGTCCTGGATCGCGGCGAGCCGGGGGAGTGTTGGTTCGTCCAGCCCGGCCGCGAGCCCGCGCCGTATGAGTTTCGGGGCGTGCCGGGTCCGAAGGGCGGGACGCCACCCCCGGCGATCTCGTGGGAGGACTACTGACCCGGCGGCGCTAGATCGAGAGCTCGGGGAGCATCCCGGAGCTGCGTCGCCGGCGCAGCCACACCTTGCGCACGCCACGGGGGTAGAGTCGTACCCGAGACAGCTCCCAGCCGCCGAACTCGGCTTGGATCGTCAGGCGCACCGCCGCGGTCATCCGGGACACCTCCCCGGGCAGCTGGACCGGGCGGTACTCCCACTCCCCGTCGATCGCGTCTCCCTCGACCGTGCCGGTCGGGCCGCTCCGCTCCACCGGCTCACCTCCAGCCCGTGTGACCCACGCCGCAGTGAACGGCGAGTGGAATCCCCACACCATAGGCGTGGCCCGACCGCGGTGCCAGGGGCGTGCGGCAACTTGTGGCTCGACCATTCGCACCAGTGCGGTGGCCCGCGCGTCGACGTCGCCGCGCCTCGGCGACGAACCTGAGGCGGGGCCCTCAGGCGTCCCCGGTACGGTCCTGCGCCGTGAGTTGGCTCGAAGTACTCGTCCTCGGTGTGGTGCAGGGTCTGACGGAGTTCCTGCCGATCTCCTCCTCGGCTCACCTGCGGATCGTCTCCGAGGTCTTCTTTGGCCGCGACGCTGGCGCCGCGTTCACCGCCGTCACCCAGCTCGGCACCGAGGCCGCTGTGATCATCTTCTTTGCACGCGACATCGGTCGCCTGGCCGCCACCTGGTTTCGCGGTCTCCGCGATGTCGCCGTGCGCGCCACCCCGGACTACCGCATCGCCTGGCTGGTGATCATCGGAACTCTTCCGATCGGCGTGCTCGGGGTGGCGTTCGAGGACCAGATCCAGACCGTGGCCCGCAACCTCTGGTTGATCGCCACCACGCTGGTCGTGTTCGGGCTGCTGCTGGGCCTGGCCGAGCGGATCGGGCGCCAGCGCGTCGAGCTCCAGCAGATGCGGCCGCTCGACGGGATCCTGCTCGGCTTCGCGCAGGCCATGGCCCTGATCCCGGGTGTCTCCCGGTCCGGCGGCACGATCACGGCGGGGCTGTTCCTCGGGTTCACCCGCGTCGCGGCCGTGCGCTACTCCTTCCTCCTGGCGATCCCGGCGGTGGTGGCGTCGGGCCTGTTCCAGCTCCCCGACGTCTTCGCCGGCGACGGCCCGAGCGGGCTGCAGATGGCGGTGGCGACGGTGCTCGCGTTCGCCATCGGGTACGCGGCGATCGCCTGGCTGCTGCGCTACGTCGAGCGGCACAGCGTGTACGTCTTCGTCTGGTACCGGGTGACGCTGGGCGCGCTGTTGTTCCTGGCGCTCCTCGCGGGCGGCATCTCCGCAACCTGATCGCTGGGCTGGCCGATGGGGCGGCCCGTAGGCTCGGAGATCGTGCCTACCCTCATCCTGCTCCGCCACGGGCGGTCCTCGGCCAACGTGGCCGGTGTGCTCGCCGGGCGCAGCCTCGGCGTCGAGCTCGACGATACCGGTATGGCACAGGCAAAGAAGGTGGTCGAACGGCTCGCGGGGGTGCCGGTCGTGGAGATCGTGTGCTCGCCGATGGTGCGTTGTGAGCAGACCGTCGCGCCGCTGGCCACCGACCGCAGCCTCACTCCGACCAGCGAGCCGGAGTTGGCCGAGGTCGACTACGGCGCCTGGACTGGCGCGACGTTGAAATCGCTGGCCAAGGAGCCGTTGTGGAAGGTCGTGCAGGCGCACCCGTCCGCGGCGGTGTTCCCCGACGGCGAGGGACTGGCCGGGATGCAGTCCCGCGCCGTCGCGGCCGTCCGCCGCCACGACGCGCGGATCGCCGCCGAGCACGGTCCACAGGCCGTCTGGTTGGCTTGTAGCCACGGCGACGTGATCAAGGCGGTGCTGGCGGACGCGCTGGCCACGCACCTGGACAACTTCCAGCGCATCATCGTCGACACCTGCTCGATCAACGTCGTGCATTACACCGAGACGCGGCCGTTCGTCGCGCGGGTCAACGACCTCGGCGGCGACGTCGCCGGGCTGATCCCGCCCAAGCCCAAGCGGCGTCGCAAACCGGCTGCGCGCAGCTCCGACGCCGTTGTGGGCGGCGCCACCGGTACCTGATCGGACGCGGATGTGCCCCGGGCGCCGAGAAGGCCTACCCTCGGTACTACCATGTCACGCGTCATCCATGTCTTCCGCCAGCCCGAGCGTTTCGTCGCCGGGACCGTCGGCGAGCCCGGCGATCGCTCCTTCTACCTGCAGGCGATCGAGGACTCCCGCACGATCAGCGTCCTGCTCGAGAAGAAGCAGGTCTCGGTGCTCGCCGAGCGCATCAGCGCGCTGCTTCAGGAGGTGGAGCGCCGCTTCGGCTCTGGGGTACCCGAGGAGTCCGTCACCACCGATCTCGACCCGCTCGCCGTGCCGCTCGAGGAGGAGTTCCGCGTCGGCACGATGGGCCTGGGCTGGGACGCCGACTCCCGCTCGGTCGTCGTCGAGCTACTCGCTGTGAGCGAGGAGGAGGTCGACGAGTCGATCGTGCTCGACGACACCGAGGAGGGCCCCGACGCGCTGCGGGTGTTCCTCTCCCCGGTACAGGCCCGCGCGTTCGCCGACCGTGCCGAGAAGGTGATCTTCGCCGGCCGGGCGCCCTGCCCGCTGTGCGCGGAGCCGCTCGACGCCTCGGGGCACGTCTGCGTGCGGTTGAACGGCTACCACCAGCGCTCCCCAGTCGGGGACTGAACGCACCGACCCACGTGAACCCTCGCGACCCGGCGGTGCCGGGACTGCTCCGGCACGGCTGCATGGAGATCACTGGCAGGTTCGTCGACGCCTCGAACGCCACCTTGTTCGGCACCGTGAGTGCCGACGGGATGGAGGTGTGCTGCGTCTACAAGCCGGTCCGTGGCGAGCGCCCGTTGTGGGACTTCCCGGACGGGACGCTGGCCGGTCGTGAGGTCGCCGCGTTCCTGGTCTCCGAGGCGGCGGGCTTCGACGTCGTGCCGCACACGCTGCTGCGCGACGGGCCGTTCGGGCCGGGCATGGTGCAGGTCTGGGTGGACACCGACGACGAGCGTGGGCTGATCGACGTCTGCGGCCCGTCGGAGGTGCCGCCGGGCTGGCTCGGGGTGCTGCGGGCCCGCGATGAGCGCGGGGAACCTGCCGTCCTCGTGCACGCCGACACCCCCGAGCTGCGCATGATGGCCGCGTTCGACGTGGTCACCAATAACGCCGACCGCAAGGGCGGGCACGTCCTGCCCGGCGCCGACGGCAACATCTACGGCGTGGATCACGGCTTGTGCCTGCATATCGAGGACAAGCTGCGGACCGTGCTGTGGGGCTGGGTCGGCCAACCGCTGCCCGAGGACGTGGTCGAGGCGCTGGCGCGGCTGCGCGCCGAGCTCGACGCCGGGCTGTGCGACGTGTTGGGAGGGCACATCACCCGGCACGAGACGCGGGGGCTGTCGGCACGGGTGGACGGGCTGCTCGCCGAACCCTGCTTCCCGCAGCCGTCCGGGTACGGGCCTGCGATCCCCTGGCCGGCCTTGTAGGGCTCCTTGACATCCCACAGTGGAGGGTGAGACTGGAGGTGTCCCACCAGGTTCTGCAGCACCGACTCCGAACGGAGAGTCCCTGATGAACATCGTCGTCTGGATCCTGCAGATCGTGCTGGCGCTGGCGTTCCTCGCCTCGGGCGGCATGAAGCTCGCCCGCCCGCGGCCCGCGCTGGTCGCCTCCGGCATGGGCTTCGCCGAGGACTTCTCCGACGGCGCCGTCAAGGGCATCGGCGCGCTTGAGGTGCTCGGGGCGATCGGACTGATCCTGCCCGCGCTCACCGGCATCGCGCCGATCCTTACCCCGATCGCCGCGCTCGGCCTCGCGCTCGTCATGGTCGGCGCGGTCGTCGTGGATGTGCGCCGCAAGGATCAGTTCGTTCCGGCGTTGGTCCTCGGGGTGCTCGCGCTGGCCGTCGCGATCCTCCGGTTCGGACCGTACGCCCTGTAGCCGATGGGTTCGTCCGACTAGCCTCGTCGCTGGGCCCGTTCCGAGCGGGCGCAGCGGAGGAGGCGCTATGAAGATCGGCCTGCACATCGCGGACCTCACCTACCCGGCGGGGTCTGCCGGGTTGGCCGACGACCTGACCCGCGTGGTCACTGCGGCCGAGGAGGCCAGCTTCGCGCGGGTGAGCGTCATGGACCACCTGTGGCAGATCAGCATGCTCGGGCCGCCTGAGCACGACATGCTCGAGGCGTACACGACGCTGGGCTACCTCGCGGCCCGCACCTCGCGCGTCGAGCTGGCCGCCTGGGTCACGGCCGTCGTCTACCGAGAGCCCGGCATGCTGGCGAAGCTCGTCAGCACGCTCGACGTGCTCTCCGGGGGGCGTGCCCTGCTGGGCATCGGCGCTGCCTGGAACGAGGCGGAGTCGCGCGGGCTGGGCCTGCCGTTCCCGTCGACCGCGGAGCGCTTCGAGCGGCTGGAGGAGACCCTGCAGATCTGCCTGCAGATGTGGGGTCCCGACGACGGCCCGTACGAGGGCAAGCACTACCGGCTCGAACGCACACTCAACGTGCCGCAGCCGCTTCGCCGCCCGCACCCGCCGATCCTCATCGGCGGTGGCGGGGAGCGCAAGACGCTGCGGTTGGTAGCGAGGTACGCGCAGGCCTGCAACCTGTTCCCCGGCCCCGAGCTGGAGCACAAGCTTGACGTGCTGCGTGGCCATTGCGAGACCGAGGGCCGCGACTACGACGACATCGAGAAGACGGTGATGTTCTCGCTCGATCCGGGGGAGAAGGGTGAGCACATCGACGGGCTGCTCGCCCAGCTCCAGCACCTCGCCGGTCTGGGCGTTGCCGAGGCGCACGCCGTCGTGCCGCGGATGTGGGAGATCGAACCGCTTAAGCTCCTCGGCCGCGAGGTCGTGTCGGTGGCGGCCGAGTTCTGAAATCCGGTGGTCGGTCACGGTGCGGGCGTGATGGGCCAGGAGTGCTCGTTGTTGGGGTCGTCGAGCCAGACGTGCTGATGGTCGGGGGTGACGGTGACGCCGAGGCGGTCCCAGCCGGGGTGTCCGGTGTCCTGCCAGAGCTGGTGGGCGTTCTCGATGGAGGTCCAGAGCGGGGTGGGTCCGGCCTCGCGGAGCTGATGGCGGTCGCCGTCGGCGTGGTGGTCGATCTCGCACCAGGACCCGTCGGGGGCGGCGAGGAAGGTGGCCACGGACTGGCGGGTGGTCTCGTCGAGGGTGAGTCCGAAGGTCATATCGCCTGGTTGCTGGAACTGGGCGAGGAACCATACGACAAGGTTGTCCCAGGGCTGCGGCCCGACCGTGGTGGTGCGGGTGCGTGCCGTCGCGGGGTCGCGAACGGGGTCGGAGGTGCGAACGGTGGCCCGGTTGTGGTGACGCATGGCCATGAACCCACCCCACTTGGTGAGGAACCGGCCTTCGAGACGGTCGGGGTGGCGGTGGAGCAGTACCAGGTTGCCGGCGTTGGCGCCGGTCTTGAGGTCGACGAGGATCCGTCCGCCGGGAGCGGTCTGCTCGGCCCAAGCCCAGGGGATCGCGGGGACCGAGCAGGTGACGATGATTCGGTCGTAAGGGCCGTGGGCGGGCCAGCCTGCAACGCCGTCGGCGGCAGCGAGCGCGGGTCGGTAGTCGAGGTGCGCGAGTCGTTGTCGAGCCTGGTCGATGAGGCGTGGGTCGATGTCGACCGAGAAGACGTTGTGGTCGCCGAGACGGTGCGAGACCAGAGCGGCGTTGTAACCGCTGCCGGTACCGATCTCCAGCACGCGGTGGCCGTCGGCGATGTCGAGGGCTTCGAGCATGCGGATCATGAGGCTGGGCTGGCTGCTCGACGACGCCGCGTCGGCCCTGCTGGTGTCGGTGTCGGAGAGGGCGGTGACCAGCGCGGTGTTGGAGTAGACCGTGGTCAGCCACTCCTCGTGGCGGGCCGGGTCGGCGCCGGTGACCTCGTGCCAGGTGGCGTCGGTGTCGTGCTGGGTGAGGTAGCAGGGCACGAGCTCATGGCGGGGGACGGCGAGCAGCGCCGCGCGCCAGCGGGGGTCGTGGAGCACGCCGCGCTCGGTGAGCTCGTCGGCGAGCCGCCTGGCTGCGACCGGCCAGCCGGTGATGGTGGTCGGTGTGCTCATGCGGCTGCTCCCGTTGTGGGCGCCCCGGGTACGGGTCCGTGGGCGAGAAGGTCGGCGAGGGCGTCGGTGAGTGGGGCGTCGGTGTCGGCTTCGAGCCAGCCGTACTGGCCGCCGGGGTTGACGTCGCCGATGAACACCCACTGCCCGTCGGTGCGGACGACGAAGTCGATCGCGGCGAACGCCAGCCCCAGCTCGACCATGAGCGCACCCACGCCGGCGGCGACGTCACCTGGCACGCTGATGCGCTCGTAGTGCAGGGCCTGGTAGTCGCGGCGGAAGTCCAGCCGGGCCTGGTCGGTGGTGGCGTGGATGGCGAACCCGAACTGCCGCGTTCCGATCACCACGATCCGTGCGTCGAAGGCCTTCGGTGCGACACGCACCTGGAACTGATGGGCCGTGGTCTCGATCCCGGCCAGGTCGTCCAGATCATCCACACGAACCGGCCGGGTGAAGGCGACCTTGCGGCCGTCGTCCTCGATGATGCTGTTGGACGCGAACATCTTCGTGATCACACCGCCCTCGGCGGCACCGCTTGCGTGGTCGGTGACGAACTGGCGCAGTGCACCAGCGATACTGGTGACAAGGGTGTCGGCGACGACCAGCCCGACCCGGGCCGCAGTGGCGAGCTGGAGTGGCTTGTAGCACGCCGTCGCGGACAGATCAGGTCTGTTGACCCACCTCGCAGGGAGCGCGAGCAGGACGCCACCGAGGCCGAGCTTGGCCTCGATGTGGGCATGCTGGCGTTCCGCCAGGCTGAGCCCGGGCGGGAACTGGAACGTCGCCGGGCTGCGGTACCAGATCGCGTCGACGTCTTCGAGTTCGACATCGCGGTACGGGGTGCGCAGCCTGCCCGCCCAACGCCTGTCCCGTAGCCGGGCATCCACCGCGAGGTGGGTGGGAAACCACGCGGTGTCCAGGCGGTGGGTAGGGACATCGCGGCTGGCCAGCGCGAGCACCATGCGGTCCGCGGAGGGGTCCAGGGACTCGGCGAGGATCAGAACGGACATGGCTCGTCCGGCGCGAAGTCGTTCTTCCAATCCTCGCTGGACGGCGGGTCCTCACCGTCCGTGCGCTGGGTGGTGGGCGCAGTCGGAGCCCCGGCGACAGTGGCGATGAACAACCGATCGGTGCCGTCGTCGAGCACCGTGACCTGCCGCTGGTGGTCGTAGCGCACCGGCGGCAGAGCTGTCGTGACTGGGTCGGCCGAGACGAGGTCGCGCAGGCCCCACGGCCGCGTGCCCGGCTCGTCCAGCTCGGGGTCGGTCAGTGGCCGGCAGAGGGCGAACTGCCCGGACACAGTCGCCACTGGATCGTCGAGGAAACGTGATCGTGCGCTGGTCATCGTGAGACCTTTCTGGAGCTGTTCGGACCGATCAGGACGCGTTCCACCTTGTCGTGACGATGTGATCGCCTAGCGCACGCAGACTACACCGACCACTGCGACTCGTCGAGACTGAATATGACTAGATAGTCCTGGAGAGCTCGTCTGCGACAGCTCGTACAAGCTGGATCAGTGCTTGGCCGAACACCGCGTGCGTCCGCTGCTCGTCGAAGAAGCGCTCGTAGGCCGCAACGTCGTCCGGCTCGGTCACGGTGAGCTCGGCGGTAAGAGTCTCAACCTGGACCTCGACGGTGTCCGAGGAGCGCACGAGGACGAAGGAGTGCAGCGGCTTGGCTCGGCTCTGGGCCTCACGCGTGATCACGCCGATGTCGACGTTGGGCGACGTGTTCAGTGCGAGGATGCGATCGAGCTGGGCGAGCGTGACCGCAACATCGCCCGGTTGCCAGCGCAGCGCCGTCTCGGTGATGATGAACGTGACCACGGTCGAGTCGTTGAACAGGACCGCAGCCTGTCGATCGAGCCGAGCCAGCACTGCGGCCGGCACCTGGTCCCGCGGTACCTGACTGTGACCGAGGAGTAGCCGACGGGCGTACTCCGGGGTCTGCAGGAGACCCGGAACGACCTCTGGCTGGTAGACGAGGATGGTTGTGGCGTCGCCCTGGTGCTGTGCCCGAGCACGCTGCTGCTCGTCGGCACCGCGCCGGTTGACCTCGCGCCAGCTCGCCACCTCAGTCCCCACGAGCGAGGCGAGGTCCATGATCTCGGCTTGCAGCTCAGCGGGCGCTTCGCAGCGCTCGACCCAGGACGCCACATCCGGACGGGTCGGACGCGTCCGCCCGTTCTCGATCTTCGATACCTTGCTCTGTGACCAGCCGCAGTCCGCACCGAGGTCCTGTGCCGAGAGGCCCGCGTCGATGCGGAGCTGTTTGAGCAGGAGAGCGAGCCTACGTCGTCGAGCGCTGATGTCCGGACTGCTCACACCCGCCCTCTCCCCGGCGGGGGACCATCGAGGTGGTACTCGCCAAACCGGACGGACATGGCCGTCGCGCGCTGTCGGACCTCAACGTAGGGCTGGACGTCCCGAGCCGCCTCGACCCCGAGGAAGCGACCGTCGTCCGAGTAGAACTGCAGCACCGCGATCTGGTCGTCGAAGAGCCAGAAGTCCTGGTGGCTCCAGGCCTCGTCCTCGTCGCTGAGCCAACCACGGTCGAGAACCCGGACGTCCTCGCCCGCGGCGATGTTCTCCGGGTAGCTGGCGAACTCGAACCGGGTGTAGTCCGTGAGCGGGTGTCCCACCAGCCGCACCCGGCCGAAGAACCTCCCCGCCCCGGTCGCGACGTCGATATTCTTCAGCCACGACGAGTTCTCGACGGTACGCGGCGGAACCGGCCTGCCGGCCAGGAACGCGTCGAAGTCCTCGTCGTCACCGGGCACCGCGTAGACGTCGCGGGCCTCCAGACGCCACGCGCTGTGCCGGAACGTCCGGTAGAGGCCCCCGAGCTCGTCAGGCGTCACCGGCTCGACGCTCCAGCCGCGGCGCACAGGAGTTTCTGTCGCGGCAGTCGGTCGTGGTCGCGAGCACGCGATCGATCATCTGGGTCTCCTGGGCACGGGAGCGGATGCGACTCGGAAAGACTAATCCAGACTACAACTACGAGCAAGGGTCGCTGTGGTGGACTTGATCGCACACGGGTGCTTGTCCGGCGGGTAGCACGCGGACAAGGTCTCCGCCACCCTGGCGTTCGTCATCTTGGCTGGCCACGGCTTTGGCCCCGGTGCCACGTACTCGGCTCACTGGGCCCTCGTGAGCCGGGCGCAACGTGGCATACTCCCCGAGGTTCCGGACCTGAGCTGCTGTTGAACGACAGAACCGTGGCATCGGTCGCGGGCGGAACCGGTACCGCGACAGTCGGCGACGGTGAGGTGCGGCTTGACGGATCAGGCTCGGCAGGCGATGCCGGCAGGGATCGATGACAACGTGCCGAGCGTGGCGCGGATGTACGACTACTACCTGGGGGGTAAGGACAACTACGAGGTCGACCGTCGGGCCTCCGACGAGCTGTCCGCGGCGGCGCCGGGCACCCGTGCGCTGGCGATCAACAATCGGCGGTTCCTGGTGCGGGCCGTGCGGTTCCTGGCCGACGAGCGGGGTATCCGCCAGTTCCTGGACCACGGCTCTGGCCTGCCGACACAAGACAACGTGCACCAGGTGGCTCAACGGGTTGATCCAACGGCGCGGGTGGTCTACGTCGACAACGACCCCATCGTGCTCGCGCATGGCCGTGCGCTGCTGCAGACCGACACGACCACCTCGGTGATCCAGTCCGATGTCCGGGACGTCGAGGCGATCTTCAATGAGCCGGAGGTCAAGGAGCTGCTCGACCTCAACGAACCGGTGGCTGCGCTGTTCGTGTCGTTCCTGCACTGCATCCCGGACGCGGATGATCCGGCTGTGCTGGTCGGGCGGGTGATGAATCGACTCGCGCCGGGCAGCGCGCTGGTGATCTCACACCTGGCCAGTGAGGACGAGGGCACTCGCAGCCAGCTCACCGAGTTCATGCAGGCCGCAACCCAGGGCAACTGGGGTCGAGTGCGCACCGCTGCCGAGATCGCCAGGTTCTTCGACGGCCTCGACGTGCTCGATCCCGGCCTGGTCGAGATCTCGACATGGCGTCCGGATTCCGAGCTGGGCGAGGTTCAGGCCACTCACGAGTGGATCGAGTACGGCGGAATCGCGATCAAGCAGTGACCGAGTCGGGCCACCCCCGATCCTCCACGGTCGTTTCAAGATCGTCAATGTGGGTCGGATACCGCCTCGACCTGCGGTGACCAGGCCCTGCTCAGTGCAGCCACACCTTGTGTCGTCGTCAGATGGTGGAGACAAACTCCTCGCCTCGGTGCGCTCCGAACGCAGACGACCCGCACCGCAGAACGTGGTGAGTCACCGGGGTGAACCCGCTGGTCAGACGAACTGCCGGCTGGCCTGATACGGCCCGCCCTCTCAAGGCGATCTTGAAACAACCGTGCCCGATCCTCGTGGGCGCACCCGCAGTCACCCTCGCCCGAACTGGTAAACAGCGCTGACGCCACAGGCTCCCGTGGTGTGTCGTCGTATATGTGATCTCCGACTGTCACGTTCCGTTCTGTGGGAGCCGGGGTGAAAATCCCCTGCGCGACCCGGCGGTCAGAGGGCCGCGGAGCCGGGGACGTAGGCGTTCTGATGGATCTGCCCGTGCTGACACACCGGGCCGAAGGACCACGGCCGCAGCGCCGCGGTGTCCTGATCCGGCGGGGTGACGACGACGGTGGTTGCGGTCGGTTCGCACGCGGTGCCCGGCTCATCGTCGGCGGGAACCACGGTCCATTGCAGTCCAGAGCGCGCGGACTGGCCGGGCTGCAGCCGCACCGGCGCCGGTGCCGGGGTAGTCACCCGCCGCAGGTCGGTCGGCACGCCCTGGCCGGGGGCACCGAGCAAGGCCAGCCCGCCGTAGCCCTGCACCGTGCAGGCGTGCGCGCTGGTGTTGGTCAACACGACGGTGGCGAACCGCTGACCGGCGCCGGGCGAGCCGGGCTTGAGCTGCACGCCCAGGTCGGCGGTGCGGCAGGTCGCGCTCGCCGCCGTGGGCGCCGCGCTGGCCGCTGGCGCGAGCGCCGCGCCCAGGGTGGCCGCGGCCAGCACGCCGGCGCCGGTCACCGCCGCCGTCCGCAGTGCCCGCTTCGAGAACTCGATCTTCCGGATCATCGTCGATCTCCTCCCCTGGATCCGAGTACGGCCGTCTCGACGACCGTGCATCCGATGCTAGGACGGTCGCGATCCTCTTTGGGACGTG
Source organism: Mycobacteriales bacterium (assembly GCA_038257875.1). Classification (GTDB taxonomy): domain Bacteria; phylum Actinomycetota; class Actinomycetes; order Mycobacteriales; family Pseudonocardiaceae; genus Pseudonocardia. The sequence continues at coordinate 48,608 of JBBSQN010000001.1, read as the reverse complement.
ACGCCAGAAATGCGATGCGCAACACCTGTACGTGCCACGGCTCCGTCATATCTGAAGTTTGACCGTTTTGAGGGGTTTGGTGATCAGGTCGAGGCATCGGTTGAAACAGTAGGAGTAGTGGCGGCTTGTGTGAGGTGGTGCCATCCGGCGAGCCACAGCGCGGTGATCAGGGCATGTCTGCGCGCCAGCCTCCCGTCGACTGGTTTGTTACGGCGGTCGTGGCGTGGAGGGCGGGGCGTGGCAGGCTTCGATGAGCGCGCGCAGCTCGCTCCGTGGGGGGTCCGGTCGCACCGCGAGGTAGGTCGGCATCGTCGGCGAGGGATTGCGCATCGGGCGGAACGTCACGCCGGGGTTCGGCAGCTGTTTGGCGTGCGGTTCGTAGAACACCGTCCAGGATGGTGTGTCGAACCCGATGGTGGCCAGGGTGTCTTGTGCGTTGGTGAATTCTGGTCCCAGGGTCGGTTCGAACCCGGCTTCCCGGCAGCAGCGCAGCACCAGGTCGTGGAGTGCGGGGTTGCGCCGACGGGAGGCGAGGCGTAGCGGTAGCGGAGCGAGGTCGGCGACGTCTATCGCTTCCTGCTGGGCGAGGTGATGCCCGGCAGGTACGGCGACCAGGAGGCGATCCTGCCACAGCGGTAGCAGCTCCAGCCCGGGTTCGGGTGGGCTCCCGCGCAGTATCGTGGCGTCGAGTTCGCCGGAGCGCACCCGCTTGATCCGTTCCTGCGTGGTGGCGGTGACCAGCTCGACCTGGGCCTTTGGTGCCAGTCGGGTGAACTCGGCGAGGATCGCCTCGAGCCGTGCGCCGAGGCCGGAGCTGGTGCCCAGCCGCAGGGTCGCGCTCCGCTCGGTGCGCAGCTCTTCGATCGACGTCTGGGCTCGGGTTGCCGCGTCCAGCACGTCGCGGGCGTGGGGTAGCAGCCGCTGGCCGGCCTCGGTCAGTCTGACCGTGCGGGTGGTGCGGTCGAACAGCCGCACGCCAAGCTCGCGCTCGAGCCTATGCAGCTGCTGGCTGACCGCCGACTGCACGACGTGCAACCGCTCGGCAGCCCGTCCGAAGTGCAGCTCATCGGCGACGGTGAGGAAGTAGTGCAGCTGTCGGATCTCCATACCCAGGTCCGTTCATCAGTATTGGTGATCAGTGAGGCTTATTCAGGACGCGCGTACGGTTCAGCATCACCGCAGCTCAGACGTGGTGGAGCATGATCTACTTCTCGCCCGTGAATAAGCCTCAGTGTAGGCGCGGTTTGCTCATTGGTCGGCGATTCTGACCGGTCTTGGATGGGCGCAGAGGCGAGGGAAGGAGCCGCACATGCCGCATCTCGAGGTCAACGGGACCACGCTCTACTACGAGGACGAGGGTGGTGGCCGGCCGTTGCTCTGGCTGCACGGCTGGGCGAGCAGCAGTCAGGTGTGGGGTGCCCAGCTCCCCGAGTTCGTGCGCGACCACCGGGTTGTCACCGTCGACTGGCGGGGTTGCGGGCGCTCGGCCCGGCCGGTGCGCGGCAATTCCGTCGGCGGGGTCATCGGCGATCTGGTCGCGCTGATCGGCAGTTTGGCGCTGGAGCGACCGGTGGTGATCGGTTCGTCGATCGGTGCCACCTTTGCCACCGAGCTGGCCCTGCGCCGCCCGGACCTGGTCGCGGCCGTGGTCGTGGTGGACGGGCCCGCCTACTGGCCCTCCACCGGCATGGCTCTGGACACGCTGCGGGCGAGCTTGTGCGCCGATCGCGCGCGCACGGTCGCGGACTGGGTGCCGCATTGGTTCGCGCCCGAGGTGGCCCCGGCGCTCGTGGACTGGACCGTTCGCCAGGTCCTGGACTCGGGGACCTACATCGATGAGCACTTCGTCGGTGCCGCCGCTTACGACCCGCGGCCGGCGCTGCCCGGGCTGCGGGTGCCGATCCACTACATCCACGGTGAGCGCGACACCGAGATCCCGGTCGTCGTCGCCCGCGACTGCGCCGCGCTTACCGCAGGCGCCGGGGTCAACGTCATCTCCGATGCCGGTCACATGCCGCATCAGGAGCGGCCCGCCGTGTTCAACGCGGCCCTGCGCGCAGTACTCGAGGCGATGGCGGCCGTCGCGCCCACCGCAGCATCATCGTCGGACCGTTGACACCGAAGGGACGTCTCATGCCGACATCTCGGGTACGCATCAGCGACGGCGAGGCCGTCGTGCACTACGACCTCACCGGCGACGGGCCAGGCGTGGTGCTCGTGCATGGCACCGCGGCGAGCCGGGAGCAGTGGTCGCCGCTGACCGCGGAGCTAGCCGGCAGGTTCACCGTCGTGGCCCCCGACTACTCCGGTTCTGGGGCCACCACCGATCATGGTGGTCCGGTCACGCTCGCTGACCTCGCCGACGAGGTTCTCGCGGCCGCCAACGCCGCCGGGCTGGATACCTTCCATCTGGTCGGTCACTCGCTTGGAGCGGTAGTCGCGGCTCGGCTGGCTGCTCTCCGGCCCCAGCGGATCCGGTCGTTGGTGCTGCATGCTGGCTGGGCCTACACCGACGCCCGGATGCAGGCCGAGTTCCGGTACTGGCGCGAGGTGCTACATACCGATACGGAGCACGGGACCTCGTTGTTTGCGCGGATGCTGCCGCTGATGGCGTTCGGACCCCGGTACTGGCAGCGCGCCGACGCGACGACCCACGAGACGCTCGTTGGTGAACTGGCCGGGATAGTCGCTCCCGGTGCCGCGCGGCAGACCGAGGCCAACCTTGCGGTGGATCTGCGCCCGCTGCTGCCCCGGATCACCGCACCAACGCTGATCCTGGCCAGTGCCCACGACCGGCTGATCGGTGCCGACCAGCAGCGGGCGTTGCTGGCCGGCATCCCGCACGCTCGCTACGCCGAGATCGACGCCGGGCATGGAGCACCCGCCGAGGACCCAGCCGGTTTCGTGACCGCGATCGCCGGGTTCCTGGACCGGCAGGCGGGCCCGCGCGCTGCGCTGGCCACGCGGGGCTAGCAGGGGCTGCTCCGCCAGCTCCGGTGCACGGTGGTGTCGGTCGTTCGGTACCTGCTGTAGACGACGAACCGGGCGACACCATTCGGCAGAGACGTATCAGTTGGTGTCAATCTGGATGCTGGCCAAATCGGCGATTGCGCTGGTCACCAACGCTCTGGCTTCGGCTCCGTACACTGCTGACTGCCGGAGCTGCTCGAACATCTTGGCGTAGAGCCCGACTTCGCGAGGCTGGGTAACCTCCAGGCTGGCCGTGGGCGTTTCGACGCCGACCAGCGCGTTGTCATAGATCCAGAAGCCAACGGACGCGAATGCCGCGCGGATGGCCGTCTCTGGAATGATGCCGAGACTGACCCGGGGCAACGACATCACCCCGAGTAAGCGGTCAAGTTGACCGGACATGATATCGAAATTTCCCACTCGTGCCTGAATCGCTCGTTCTTCGAGCAGCACGGCGAAGCGACGATTGCCCGAGTAAACGATGCGCTGCCGCTCCATTCGGGCCTCGACGGCGGCGTCGAGGTCGTTCGGAGTGTCCAGGAAATCGATAAAATACGACAGCATCGCCGCTGAATATTCAGCGGTCTGGAAGAGCCCGGGGATGATGTTGTGCTCATAGATCCGAAACAGCTGGGTCCGTTCATAGAGCGACGTCGACGACAACATGAGGCGCTTCATGCCAGCGCGTGTTTGTCGCCGCCACTCCACATACGTTGACTCGATGGTACGGGCGGTGGCGATCAGGTCAGAGATCTGGTCTTCGGCGCGACAGGCGCGACACCATGCCTTGATGTTCTCCTCGGAGGGAGACTGGTTGCCGTTTTCAACGCGACTGATTTTTGTGTAATGGCACCCGATGTCGATGGCCAATGTTCGTCCGGTGAGACCCGCCTCCTTTCGGATCTCACGAAGACGGACACCAAGGGCCTCACGGGCGTGCTTGGCTGGACTGGTATTCACTGTTGGGGATTGATAGCTTCCACACTTCCTCGAAAGATGTCCGACACAACTCGATCGCGCTGCGATCCGTCGTTCTGTGCTGGTCCATCACGAGTCCGCTGGCGGCGAAGATCAAGAATATTACGACCTCGTCGTCGAACAACCAGAAGTCGTTGCCAGGTAGCGAGACGGTGGATACACGACTTCGCGGAACCCAACGGATGTCCTCGCCTACGTCAACGTACAGGTGGGTGTCCTTCAGCACCCACCTCTGGTAGTTGGAGACTGGCTCCGACACGATACGTGCCCGTCGGAAAACTTTGCCGGCCCGCCGTCCGGCACTGATGACGTCAAACCACGGTTGAAGCCAGTCGGCGTCGTCCGGCTCACCAGCCTCCCATCTGCGGAGATGCGGTATTTCGGCAGCCGTGCCGTAGGAGTCTCGCATCTCCAAATGGAGCGCTTCCCGTTTGAATGACGTGAAGAGTGCATCGAACTCTTCATACGTAATGCTATCCATCTAACCTCCGAGAAGTGTCACGATTGCTGACCGCGCGACTTCGACGCAGGTTTCATGATCAGGGATGTTCATCTGCCCCAGCGCCTCGGTGTCTGTTACGCGCAGTCCCTTGACGATGTAGTTGCCATTCTCTTTGGTGTACATAATGGGCGGGACAAGGTTTACCACATCGCCGCTGAGTCCGTCCTTGGCGAGGTGGCCATGAGCGCGGCCGGCACTTCAACGATCGTCTCGTCGTCGGGCACGGCGATCATGGCCAGGATCTCCGGGTCGGTGACGATCCATCCCTGCACCACGTAGGACTCACGGTCCGTGGCGAACAGGGTCGGTGACTGGTTCGGCTGGGATTCCTTGCCTAAGAACATCAGGTACACGGTTGCCCTCCTGCCAAGTGGTTGCTGGTTGGTGCAACCAGCCTAGCTTCAACCCTGGCCGCTGCATTCGTCAAGAGCTGGCGGTCAACCCATCTGACGTGCAGAAAGAAGCCTATCGACCGGTGGAGCAGGAGCGGCCACCGTGATCTGCAACTTTCTACAACATCCTTGGGTCCGTCTCGGCGACGCTCTAGCATCGCGGCTGTCTGGCTGGGAGGGAGTGAGTCCAATGACTTGGCAAGCATCGACGAAGCTGCTGCGAGGTGGCCGATGACTGTGCAGGGCGATGACGTCTTCGGGTGTGGCGTCGTGTGCTGTGTGCTGCGAAGGCTCCGACCGCACGGCGACCCGGCTCCCCTTCCCCCAGGGTGGCTGTGAGCGCGCGGTCGGGTGAGGGTCACGGTGAGATCGGTGACGGCCCCCGACGTCCCGATCTCGCCGTGACCGCGACCGGCACGGCCGTGTCCCATGCGCGGGCTTATCGGTGTCCTTCCGAGGTGTCCCGGAGCAGGGTGAGCGTGGTCCACACCCCGATGTGCACGCGGTCGCCGTCGGAGAGCGGGACCTCGTGCTGCGGGGGGAGCCGTTGCGGGTTGTCGTTGAGGAACGTGCCGTTGGCCGAGCCCGTGTCCATCACCGCCCACGACCCGTCCGGTTGGGCGATGAGGAGTGCGTGCTCGCGGGACACCCCGGGATCCGCGGGCTGCTGGGAGAGGTCGATCTCCGGGGTGACCTGGCGGGAGACGCTGTGCCGTCCGATCCGTACCCGGTCGCCGGTGAGCGCGACGCGTCGGGGCCGGTGGGATGCCGGGAAGTCGAACCCGTGCGCGTCGCCGCCGCGCGTCTCGTAGTAGCTCCGATCCGGGGTCAGCGTGACCGACCATGCCCCCGGTGCCTCGGGTTCGGCCGGCTCACCGCACTGTTCACAGAAGTGCGCGCCGGCGGGTAGCCGGCCGCCGCACCGCACACAGGCGCGGGCCGGTGCCGCGGAGGGCGGCGCGGCCTGGGGTGTGGGCGGCTCCGGTGTCAGCACGGTGCCACAGACATCGCAGTAGTCGGTGCTGCGGGACGGGTGAGCGTGTGGGCAGGTCGGCATGGGATCGGCTCAGCGGTCCAGCAACGCTGTCTCGGTGGTCTCCGCGAAGATCTCGACCTCGTCGCGGGCGTCGAGCCGGAAGGTGCCACTCTCCTCGTCGTAGATCTTGTCCATCCGGTTCTTCAGCGCGATGTCGTCGGCGTTCGCGGCGTCGTCGCGCACGCGTCGGAGGATGCGGTTGGCTTCGTCGGTGTCACCGCGCCGCCACGCGGCCACGCCCGCGCGTAGGGTCTCGGCCATCCCGACCCGCCCCGTCACGAGCGCGACCCGGCTGTTGGGGATCAGCGGGGCCACCGGGTCGTCGGTCCACAGCGCCCGGATCCGGCCCCGGTCGGTGGTGAACATGATGCCGTCCGACTCGGCCTGCTCGTAGCTCTGGATCAGATCCGGGTCGCCGGGCTCGGGGTCGCGCACCGCGAGCGAGACCCGCCCGACCAGCTTCTCGGCGAGGACGGGGGCGACACCGGCCTGCGGCCACGTCCGGTCCCCGAGCGTGGCTGACGGTGGGTCGATGTCGATGCAGATGTGGTAGTCACGACGTTCGGTGCCCCACGCGCCGAGCAGGTAGCGGGCGACGCCGTCCGCGGCCTTCTCGCCGTGCGGGGTCAGCTCGGCGATCGTCGGTGCGACCTGCTTCACGAACCGCACGGTGGCCTGTGCCGGGGTCCACAGCTCGAGCTGGAGCTCGACGACCTTGCGCATCGAGTCCACCATGATCGACGCGAAGTCGGCGGCGAGGCCGGCTGGCTCGGCCACCGTGGCGATGGTCCCCTGCAGCTTCTCGGAGATGTTGTAGAGCTCGGCCGGGTCGAAGTCGACGCCGACACCCCGGCAGTCGCAGCGCAGCACGCCGACGCAGCTTCTGATGGCCGCGTCCAGCTCCTCGGTGGTCTCGTGCTCGTTCCGGCCGTCAGTGACCAGGGTCATGTGGCGTAGGGCGTGGGGATGCCCGCTCAGCAGCTCGCGGGCCAGCCGCAACCATTGCCCGATCGCGGTCCCACCGCTGGCAGGCAGGCTCTGCAGTGCCTGCGTCGCCTCCGTACGGGTCCGCGCGTCCGCCAGTCGTAGCTCGGGACTCGGCGGCCACACCATGCTCGCCTCATGCGAACCGGTGACCACGGCGAACGACACGCCGTCGCGGATCTGCTCGATGGCGGCGGCGCCTGCCTCCACGGCTCGGGCGCGCTTGCCGCGGCGGTCCATCGACCCGGACCCGTCGAGGACCAGCACCTCGGCCGCGGGCGGTGGGGTAGCGCCCCGGCCGAGGTCGTCGCTCTCGGCGTCCAAGGTCACTACCGCCTGAATCTCGTGCCCGCCGCGGGGCAGGAAGAGGTTCTGGTGCACGACGCCGGTGAAGGTCAGGGCGGTGGGTGCCGAGTTGCTGGTCATGACGGTCCTCCGGGTTCGGGGTCGACCGGCAGGATGGCGACCGTAATGTTGTCGCGGCCCCCTGCGCGCAACGCTGTCCGGGTGAGCTCCGCAGCGGCGCCCAGAGCGTCCTCGGCGGCGTTCGCCGGAAGCGCTGCTGCCAACGCGTCCGGGTTCTCCATGTAGTTCCACAGCCCATCGGTGCAGACCACGATCACTCCTGGCCCGGTGGGGCGCACCGTGGTGCAGTGTGCCCGGTAACGCGGGTTGTCGGCACCGAGCCAGCCGGTGATGGCGTGTGCCCTGCGGTCGGCTGCCGCTTGCGCGGGGCTCAGGGCGCCGTCGGCGAGGACCGCGGTCAGCCAGGAGTCGTCCTCGGTGAGCCGGACCGCGTGCTCCCCGCCGGGTTCGGGGATCCAGTAGGCTCTGCTGTCACCGATCCAACCGATGGTGACGATCCCGCCGACGAGCGTCGCCGAGACGTAGGTGCAGGCGGGAACCTCATCCGGGGTGGCTGGATCGACCAGGTCCGCTACCGCGGCTGCGGCGTCGCGCAATGCCTGCTCGGTGGCGTCACACCCGTCCCGGCCCGCGCTCAGCGCCGCGGCGAGTGCCTGGGCGCCGGCAGTCACCGCGGCGGCGGAGGCCTCGTGCGGACGGGGTGTGGACGACACCCCGTCACAGACGACGCAGAGGGTCGCTCCGGTCGTCTCGCCCGCACGGGGCTCGAGGATCCGGAGCGCGAGCGCGTCCTCGTTGCGGAGGTGGCGCAGGCCGCGGTCAGTGATCCCGGCGGCTCGACCGGCCCGCAGCTCGCTGCGGTCGTGATCTCGGCCTGCATTGGTGCCAGCCGGCGTGCCGCAGAGCTCGCAGAAGCGGTCCTGGGCCCGCATCGGCTCCCGGCAGCGGGCACAGCTCGCGCCGGGACGGTGGGCGGGGCCGTTCACCGCGCCTCCGTCGTCGCCGCCAACACCGAGCGAAGGTCGTTGACAGCCTGCGCTGGCATTTTCTTGCCCGTGTAGGTCGTGAACACCTGCTGCTGGATCTCCTTGGTGATGGAGGGCCACTCCGGCGACGGCGGTCGCGGACGCGCCTGTGGTAGCACCCGGGCGAGGAGCGGCATCAGCGGGTCCATCGGGTCGTCCGCCGGATCCTCGTAGACGCTGCGCAGCGTCGGTGCGAGCGAGTGTTCCTTCGCGAGCATCCGTTGAACCTCTGGCGAGGTGGCGACGAACTCGACGAACTCGACCGCGGCATCCGGATTGCCGGAGTAGCGGTTCACGGCCAGGCCGTGTCCACCGAGCGCCGGGGTGGTCCCGGTTCCGTCGAAGGTGGGCAGGGCGGCGATGCCGACCTTTCCCACTACGTTGCTGAGCGGATCGGGATCGGGCCCGTTCATCAACTTGTAAGCGTACGGCCAGGAGCGCATGAAGACCGCGCCGCCGGACTGGAAGGTCTCCCGGGCGAGCTCGAGGTCCATCGTGTCGAATCCCGGGGCGTAGAAGCCGGTATCGTAGGCGGTGCGCATGAACTCAACTGCCCGCTGCGCCGGGCCTTGCTCGAGCGCGACCGATCCGTCGTCCGTGTCCAGCAGCTCGCCACCCGCCCCCCACAGGTACTCGAGATACTGCACGGTCAGGCCCTCGTACTGCCGTCCGTCGGCGACGAACGGAGCGATGCCCTGCTCAGCGGCGATCCGCTGGCCCATGTCCGTCAGCTCGGCCCAACTGGTGGGTGGTGCCGGGACGAGGTCGGAGCGGTAGTACAAGAGCCCCACGTCGGTGGTGTAGGGGGCAGCCCACAGCGTGTCGTCCCAGACAGCGGTGTTCAGCGGTGTCGGCAACGTCACGTCCTCGATCTTCGAGCGTAGCTTCTCGAGGTCGAGCAGCCACCCCCGTTCGGCGAACTCCCCGGTGAAGATCACGTCGAGATCGAAGACGTCGAAGGTGGGCAGGCCCGCGTTCAGTTCCACCGCGAGGAGCTGACGCTGCTCGTCAGCCCCGCCGTGCAGCGCCTCGACACGCACCCGCGGGCCATCGGGATGCTGCTCGTTCCACACTGCTGCCACGTCTGGGGCCGCAACTTCGGCGCGGATATCACCGGTCATCCACACGAGCTCGACCGCAGCAGGAGGCGGTGCCGTCGCGGTACATCCGATCGTCACCATGGCGAGCACGCACAGCAGTGCACACACTCGCAACGATCTCGTCGTGTTCACAGCCAGCTCCTGTTCCGTCGAGCGTTGGCGGCATCGATATGGGTGATCCGCTCCAGCGGATAGAGCGCGGCGAGGGCGCGATGGGTGTGCTCGAGCCCGTCTCGCAGACTGCGCACTGTGAGCCGATGGCCGAGTAGCGTGGTCGGAACCTGCTCGGTACGGTCGTTCGGCCAACGGCCGCCGCCCTCGACCCAGCCCAGCGTTCGTTTGAGGATCTCGGCGATGACGCGCTGGCGCTGTCCTCCGTCGACGTCGGCGAGTTCCGCCCGGCCGGCGGAGAGCTGCTCGGCCGCCGCGAAGAAACCGTCGGCCGGGGGGTCCTTCTCGCGGTGACCGCGCGCGAGTCCGAGGATCGCGCACAGCCGCGCGTCCGACGCGTAGCGCGATGTCTGCGGCACCGACTCGAGTACGGACGCGGCGCCGCACCGGTCGCCGACAGCGATGCGAGACCGGGCCAGCCCGAAGGCCGCGTTGACGAAGGAATGATCCGTGCGCCACACCGTCTCGTAGTGATCGGCAGCCGCGGCAGGCTGGTAGAGCCGCTCGGCGCACACCCCCAACGCCAGCTTGGGGGCGAGCTCGCCCGGCCACACGTCGAGCACGTCGGAGAAATGCCCGGCAGCGGACTGCGGGTCGTCGGCGGCGAGCGCAGCGATCCCGAGCGCGTACAACGGCCGCGGATCCAGTGGCAGTTTCGTGCTCAGCGTTTCCAGCTCCGTCATCGCCGCCGCCCGGCTCGCCCCACCGAGGCGGACCCCGGCGAGGGCGCCCCGCAGGCGCGACTCGGGGGAGGGGTCGGGCAGCACCTCGAGCTCGCGGCGCAGGTCTGCCGGGCTCATCGTGGCCAGGGCGGCGATGAGGCCCGCATGCGGGTCGGACGCGTCGATCTGCAGGTCGGGGAGGGCAAGGGCGAGCGCGTCGGCAGCGAGCCCACCGCTCGGGAACGCGCCCGGGTCGGCTCCGACCACCCGGAGCTCCGGTCCGAACACCGTCGACGGTGCGGGGCAGGGACAGCCTTCCTCGCGGGCGGTCTCCTCGCGCAGCACGCCCTCCGCCTGCGCGGCCGCCTCCGCGGCGGAGGGGAAGCGGCGGGCCTGGTCCTCGTGCAGGAACCGCCGCAGCAGCCGGTGGAAGGAGTCGTGCGCGGCCAGCGTCGGCTCGCTGCTCGGGCTGGGCAGCGGGGCGGGTGGGTCGGCGGAGAACCCGGGGAACGGCATGCTCAGGCGGGCGGCCGTACGCCCGACCGGATACAGATCTGTCACGATCGACGGGCCGGTGCGGGTGATGGCGGGGTCCTGGTACCCGCGTTTGCCCCAGACCTGGACGTCCTCGCTGCCCATGCGGCGTACGCCGCCGAGGTCGATCACCTGGAGGCCGCCCTCAGCGGTATGGATGGCCTGGTCGGGGGAGAAGTCGCAGTACAGCAGGCCGCGTTCGTGCAGGTGCTGCAGCGCGTCCAGGCACTGCACCAGGTAGCGCAGCACCTGGGGGACGGGCATCAGGCCGCCGGTCTCGAACAGCTCTTTGAGTGATCGGCCGGCGACGTAGTCCATGACGATGTAGTCGATGTCCACGGTCAGGACCGAGCCGTCCCGCCTGCGCCGATGGTAGGGGTGCACGACCTTGCCGTAGACCCGCACGATGTTGCGGTGGTGCGCAGCGGCCAGGGCTTCCAGCTCGGCTGTCGCTGCCCGCTGGCCGTTGGGGTCGTCGGGGTCCATCAGGCCCTTCAGCACCACCCAGATCTTGAGCTCGGCGTCCCGGGCCAGATAGACCCAACCCAGTCCGCCGCACCCGATCGCCCCTTCGACATGGAAGTGGCCGCCGACCACCTCGCCCCGCCGCAGCGGCGCGCGAAATGACACCGGCGTCCCACATTGCGGGCAGAAGTTCCCCGGTTCCCGGCCGCTGCCGGTCCGGCCGGCCTCGGCCCGGCAGGTCGGCTCGGGGCAGAAGCGCTTGCGCTCGGGGACCAGGGGGTCGTCGAGTACCGCGTCCTGTGGTGGCGGCGAGGCAAGCGGGGGCAGCAAGGTCAGGTGGTCCCGAGACCGGGGCCCGCCTGTTGTGGGCGCCGAGCTGGTGGCCGAGCTCGACCGCGAGCTGCTCGACGCCGATCCCGAGTGCGGCGTCGGTGCCGTCGGGGCGGGGTCACCGCAGTGTTGGCAGTAGCCATCGTCGATGAGCCCCGGGCACCCAGGACTGCTGCAGCGCATCATGGTCGTCCCGTCCCGGTCGGGAACACGGTGCTGATGATCATCGCGTCAGTCCCGGTACCGTGCGGCGGGCGGGGCGGGTGGCGGACCCAACGCGCTGCCTAGCCACCGTTGGTAGCTCTCCTGCCAAGTGCCGTCGGCGGCGCGTCGTTCCAGGACGGCGTTCACGAAGCGGACGAGGTCGGGGCTCGCGCGGTTCACCGCCACGCCGTAGGGCTCCTCAGTGAACCGCGGGCCGACGAGGACGGTGCGCGGATCCTGCACGGCGAAGCCGGCCAGCAGCGTGTCATCGGTGGAGATGGCGTCGATCTCGCCGAGCTGGAGCAGCACCAGGCAGTCGGTCTCATTGGCTACGCCGACGGGGATCGGGCGTGACGGCGCGGTGGCGATCGCGTTTAGTGACGTCGATCCGCGGGCGGCGCACACCCGCTTCTCGCTGAGATCGTCGAGGTTGTCGACGGGCGCGTCGCGGTTGACCAGGACCCGTTGTCCCGCCTCCAGATAGACGGTGCTGAACTCTACGTCCTGGAGCCGGCGGCACGTGATGGTCAGCGTGCTGACCACTAGGTCGACCAAGCCGGACTCGACGACGCGGACCCGGTCAGCGATGTCTACCCGCCGCAGCTCCACCCGGTCGCGGTCGCCGAACAGAGCGAAGGCGAGATCGCGGACGATGTCGATGTCGAAACCCTCCGGGTCCCCCGTGATGGCGTTACGGGAACCGAACAGGTACGCCGTCTGATCGATCCCAGCGATCAACCTTCCGCGTTCGACGATGCGCGCCATCGTCGAGCCTGCTGGCATCTGACCCGGCGGGGGTAGGGGCGCAAGCGGACGCAAGCTGGCTCGCCGATCGCAGGAGGGTTCGCCCTCCTGCAGCGGGGGCAGTGGTGCTGCCGCGGATGGTGGAGCCTCGACGCTGGGTGGGGCCACTGGTGGTGGCGAGCCTGTACACGACAGCGTCGCGAGCATTATGACGCCGACGGCAGTCAGCAGCCCAGCCGCGCGAGTTCGGGAGCGGCTCATCGGTACTCCTCCAGTCGCTGGTTGATACCCCAGCTCGCGCCCACGACCGCGACCACCGCGAGCAGCGCGATGCCGACTGTCAACCCGGTACGCCAGACCCTCGCCTGCTCGATCTGCTCGTCGAACGACTGGCGTCCAGACTCGACGGCTGCGGCCAGCGTGTCGTCGAGCCCGGTGAACGTGCTGGCGGAGCTGCTCGGCTCCGAGCTCGCGGCGCTGTGCACGGCTGTCGTATAGCTCCCGTCGTTGTCGAGCCGGCGAACTTCCTCATGCGCGGCGACATAGTCGCGTACCTGGGTAAGCGCGTGTTCCACGGCGTCGGCTGCGCTGGTGTCCGGTGCCAGGGCGCGGGCAGCGCCGAGCGCGCCACCTTCCCCGTTGTTGCGAGCGAGCAACTGGATTCGCGCAGCGAAGTCGACCTCGCGGGCACCCCCGTCTCGGGTGATCAGTGAGAGGCTCTCCGCCGCCCGCGCCTGCAGCGCGGCGATCTGCGCCGGAACCAAGGCGTCGGTGACGGATTGGATGTGCGCCCGCGATCGTTCGAGGTGGCCGTTCGCCACGGTCCCGGCCACCGCCCACCAGAGCCCGCCGAGCAGGACCGCACCGGTGGCGACGAGGACGCCCAGGTTGAACACCCGATTCGTCGTGCGGAACAGGTACCACTGGACTCCGCCCAGCGCGGCGAGCAACGCGCCGCCGAGCAGGATCGCCGACAGCGGGACGGCGGATGCGGTGGCGTAGGTACTGTCGAGTTGCACGGCCTGACGGACTTGCACGGCTTCGGCCGCCGGAAGCATCGTGGACCGCATGAGGTCCGATGCGCGTTGCAGGTAGGCCGCGCCGACCGGGAGACCTTGACGATTGTTCGCCCGGGCCTGTTCCACCAACCCGGTGTAGACGGGCAGCAAGGTGGCGATGTCTTCGACACGGGCCGCCGTCGCGGCCTCGTCGCCGGCCTGAGCGCCCGTCGTCGCCAGACTCGTGGTGGCCTCGGAGATACTGTCGTCGTAGTCTTTCCGCGTCTGCGACGACTCGAGGCCACCGGTCAGGAACCCGCTGGTGACGATGGCGTCGGCCTCGGCCAGCGAACGGTACAGCGTCGTCGCGCCGGCGCTGATCGGCTCGATGCGGCCGGCGATGTCCCGGGTGGACTGGCTGGCTGCCTCTGCGGCGCCGGCAGCGGCGGTGCCGGCCAGCAGCAGGCCGACGACGAGCACGGTTCGTGCCAGCCGGAACCTGTCCGGTGTCGTCGCGAACGTGGCGCGAAACCGCTCCCGCGCGCTCGTGAGCAGGGCAGGTACGGAGACTTCCGGCCATCGGAGAATCCGGATCCGAGCGACCTCTTGCAGTGCGTGCACGACGATCAGGCCCCCATTCGGATTTCCGGCGGTATGAGCCAGTAGTAAAGCCCGCGGTCGCAACAGCGGTCCAGCGTCCGGAAGCCTCCGTGAGGGTTGCTCTCACGAGGCTGGATCGGTGGCTCGCCGAGCGCTAGCGTGCCCACGATGGGGGTACCGCCTGAACGACAGAGCGGGCTTTCGGTTCGGTTCGAGGGCCGTATCGTCGCGACGTTGCGACCCGGCCGTCCTCCGTTCACCTTCGGCCGCGCCGAGGACCGCAGCCTGACGATCGGAGAGACCGAGCCGGACGGTACGCCGAGTCGTCACGTTTCCCGGCACGCAGGGTCGATCAGGTGGGCTGACGGGCTGTGGCTGGTGTGCAACGACAGCAAGACACGACCCTTCGACGTGCTGGTCGGTGGGGTCGCCAACCCGGTGCACCCGCGGACCTCGCGGGACTCGCGATCCGTGTGGGCCGTCGGGCCGCGCGGCGTGAAGATCCAAGTCGCCGATCCGTGGCGGGTCTACGTCCTGGAGCTGCTCCCCGAGCGGGAAGTGGACCTCACCGACCCGGACCCGGACGACGGTGACGGGACCACACATCCGCTGCGTCAGCTGAACGAACGCGAGCGGCTGCTACTGGCGGCGAAGTTCCTTGCGCTCCCGGAGCCGGGCGAGGCCGTCGGCAACCGGGAGGCCGCGGAGTACGCCACGGCCACCCTGGAGCCCGGTGCGCAGCCCGTCACCGAGGCCATGATCAGCGGTGTCGTCTACCGGTGGACGCAGGAGCTGACCAGCCGTGGTGTCCAGGGCGTCGGGGGTACCGGAGGCATCCACAACGTCGGCCGCCAGCTCCTCGCCTGGGGAGTGCTCAACCAGGGTGACCGCACGCTCCTGCGCCCCTGGGGGCGTCCGGATCCGACAGCGTCGACGCGCGCTGTTCGCCCGGTGCGGCCCGACGACATCGCCGCGCTCAGCTCCGCCCTGAGCCGGGCGGTGTTCCACGACCCGCTGGTCAGCTGGATGATCCCGGACGCCGCCCGGCGCACCCGCGTCCTGCCCGCGTTGCTCACCCTGCTTGCCGAGACGTTCCAGCCGTTGGGCGCGAGCCTGTTCGCCGCTGCCGGTGGCGCGGTGTTGTGGACCCCACCCGGCGGGCCACCGTTCCCCGACGGGGAGCTGCTGCGCCGTATCGATCAGCTGGCCGGTACCGACGCCCCCCGCGTGCGCGCGGCGCTCACGCTCCTCGAGAAGCACAAGCCGCCCTCACCCAGCGCTCACCTGAGGTTCTGGGGGGTGGCCCCAGGTCGGCAAGGGCGGGGTATCGGCTCGACTCTTCTCGCCTGCGGGCTCGACCGCTGTGATCGGGAACGGCAGCCGGTGTACGTGGAGGCGACCCAGACCCGCAGCCGCGCCTGCTACGAGCGACACGGCTTCACGGTGATCGGCCAGATCGCCGTATCCGACGGGTTGTCGGTCTGGTCGATGTGGCGCGAGCCCGACAGCGACGCGGCAGGTTCGTGAAGGGCGTCGAGCGGGTGTCGGAGCGGTCTCGGCGGGCGCTGTGCATCGGGGTCGGCCGGTTCGTCGCCCCGGAAACCGACGGTGCGGACGAGCCGGATCTGCCCCGGTTCGAGGATCTCGACTACGCGGCTGAGTACACCAGTGCGTTACATGCAGCGCTGCAGGGCGCCGGCTACGACAGCGCTCTCGCCGTCGAGCCCGCCGAGCTCGGGCACCGGCAGCTCGGGGAGCGTGTCGAGCAGCACCTGGCCGGCGGCGGGGTGGCTGTGGTGCATGTGCTCAGCCACGGCGATCACACCCCGGACGGCGGGGTGTACGTCGTGGGGTCGGACGCGCAGCGGTCGAGGCGGACCCGGGTGGAGGACTGGCGCATTGCCGTGACCGACGACGAGTCGGCGCCGATGACGTTGTTCCTGCTGGACCTGTGCCATGCCGGGGCGGCGAACCGCTACTGGCAGCCCCCGGTGTCTGCGGCGCGGGAGAAGGCCTGGGTGATCGCCGCGGCGGCCGCGGGTACGCCGACCTACGCCGGGCGACTCACCCGCGCCGCCACCGTCGTGATCAACGAGATCACCTCGGGGGCCGTCGACCTCGCCCCGACGGTGCGCGCCGTGGGGTTCGACGTGTTGTTCGAGCGGATCTGCAAGCAGGTCCGGGTGCTGACGCTGGCCGAGGGGGGCCATCTGCAGGATCCGGTGGCGACCCCGGTGATGGGCGCCCAACCCGAGGTGCCGTTCTTCCCCAACCCGCGTTACCGACCCCACCCGGCCGCGGACGCCGCCACGGACGTGGAGCCGGCGACGGCGCCGTTCCTGGATCCGGCCCTGGACGAGGCACACTTCCGCGACCGGGTCACCGGGCACGGCCCCGCTGCCGGCCGGGTCACCGGGGGTTGTTTCACCGGCCGCGCGCCCCAGCTGCGCCGGCTGGTGGCGTGGATGGACGGCGATCGCCCTGGCGGGCTGCGGGTGGTGACCGGCAGTCCCGGCGCCGGGACGTCGGCGTTGCTCGGGCTGCTGGTCTGCGCGGCGCACCCGCGGCTGCGCCGCTCGACGCAGCAGTTGTGGCGCGCCGCCGCCGCCCGGCCCTCGGAGAACGCGGACCTCGCCGCGGTGCACGCCCGCCAGCGCACTCTGCCCACGATCCTGCGGTCCCTGGTCGCGCAGCTGAACCTCGACGTCGGCGACAGCGAGCTGACCCCGGCGCGTGTCGTCGACGCCCTCACCCGCCGACCGAGGCCGCCAGTGGTGGTCGTCGATGCCGTCGATGAGGCCCCCGACCACCAGCAGCTCGTCGCGCAGCTGCTCATCCCGCTGGCCCGCGCCCGCCGTGCCGACGGCGCACCGGCGTGCCGGCTCCTGATCGGCATGCGGCCGTGGCGGGAGTTCGCCTCCCTTCTTGACCTGGCCCGCCACATCGGGGAGGTGATCGACCTCAACCGGATCCCGATCGAGCAACGCCGCCACGACGTGGCCGGCTATGTCACCGGGCTGCTCGAGCTCCTGCCCGGCTACGCCACCGCCACCTGCCGCGGCGGCCGGCGGGCCTTCGCCACCGCGGTCGCCGCGACGCTGGTCCCCGACCACTCGCTCGCGGTGCTGGCCGGCGGGGAGCGGGAGGTGCGGTGGGGGGAGTTCCTCGTCGCCGCGCTCTACACCCACACCGTCAGCCTCCACGATCCGCAGCGGCTGGCCGATCCCGCGTCCGCCGCGCTGCTGGGCGCGGACGTGCCGCGCACCCTTCCCGAGGTCCTCGAGCTCGACCTGGCTGACCGCCCCCCGTCGCGGTGGCGGCGGGCGGTGCTGACCGCCCTGGCCCATGCCCGGGGCGCCGGTATCCCACGTCGCGTGCTCGCCGCGGTCGCGGCGGCGGTCGTCGGTGGTCCGGCCTCGCCGACGGTCGAGCAGGTGGGCATGGAGCTCGACGCGCTGCGGTTCTACCTGCGTACCAGCGCGGATGCCGACGGGTCGGCGCTGTACCGGGTTTTCCACCAGGGTCTCGCCGACC
Organism: Mycobacteriales bacterium; assembly: GCA_038257875.1. Classification (GTDB taxonomy): domain Bacteria; phylum Actinomycetota; class Actinomycetes; order Mycobacteriales; family Pseudonocardiaceae; genus Pseudonocardia. The sequence goes on along the minus strand of JBBSQN010000001.1, from coordinate 31,013 downwards.
ACCTCCGCGACGGGAATGACGGCGATCCGGTCACGATCCCCGGCCGGGTGCTGGACGGGCTGCTGGCCACGGTCCCGGTCGGGCACGGCGTGCGGCGCTGGGATCTGGCCGAGCCCTACCTGCTCCGCCACGCCGTCCAGCACGCTGCCGACGCCCACCGCGTGGACGAGCTGCTGGTGGATCCGGGCTTCCTGGCGCACGCCGACCCGACCACGCTGATCCCTTGCCTGCACGCGGCGCAGGGCGCGGATGCCCGGCTGGCGGCAGCGGTGTACCGGGCGTCCGCGGGCGAGCATCCACGGCGGTCCACGGTGGAGCGCCGCACCGTGCTCGCCGTCGACGCCGCCCGCTACGGCGCCCTCGACCTGCTCGACAGGCTCCACTCCGGCGCCGACGGGAGCAGGTCGCGGTGGCGTCCCCGGTGGGCCAGCGGTGGCCAGGTCAGCACCGCCCTGCGGGCCACCCTCACCGGCCACACCGGCAACGTGGGTGCGGTGGCGTGCACCATGCTCGACGGGCGACCGGTCGCGGTCTCCGGCTGTGGCTGGGATGGCACGGTGCGGGTGTGGGACCTGGTTGCCGGTGCCGCCCTCGGGGGTCCGCTCGTCGGTCACATCGGCAGCGTGGGTGCGGTGGCATGCACGACGGTGGGCGGGCGGCCGGTGGCGGTCTCCGGCGGCGCGGACGGCACGGTGCGGGTATGGGACCTCGGTTCCGGTGCCGCTCTCGGGGCCCCGCTCGTCGGCCACGCCGGCAGTGTGGGTGCGGTGGCGTGCACGGTGGTGGCCGGGCGGCCGGTCGCGGTCTCGGGCAGCAGGGACGGCTCGGTGCGGATCTGGGATCTTGCTACGCGAACTCTGGTCGGGAGCCCGCTCGCTGGCCACACCGGTCGCGTGCGGGCGGTGACGTGCACGCTGCACGACGGGCGACCGATCGCGGTCTCCGGCGGCAAGGACGGCTCGGTGCGGGTGTGGGACCTCGCCGCGCGAACCCTGGTCGGGGGCCCGCTCGTCGGCCACACCGGGAAGGTGAACGCGGTGGCGTGCACGGTGCTGGATGGGCGGCCGGTCGTGGTCTCCGGTGGCAAGGACGGCTCGGTGCGGGTGTGGGACCTGGGTGCCCGAACCGCGGTCGGGGGCCCGCTCGCCGGTCACACCGGTGACGTGGACGCGGTGGCGTGCACGGTGGTGGACGGGCGGCCGGTGGTGGTCTCCGGTGGCGGGGATCGTTCGGTGCGGGTGTGGGATCTTGCTACGCGGACCCCGACCGGGGGCCCGCTCGTCGGCCACACGGGTCGGGTGCGGGCGGTGGCGTGCGCCGTGCTCGAGGGGCGGTCGGTCGCGGTCTCCGGTGGCTGGGACGGCTCGGTGCGGGTGTGGGATCTCGGCGCTGGAACCCCGGTCGGGAGTCCGCTCGCCGGCCACACCGGTGACGTGGATGCGGTGGCGTGCGCTGTGGTGGAGAAGCGGCCGGTTGTGGTCTCCGGAGGAGCAGACGGCGCGGTGCGAGTGTGGGATCTCGGTGCCGGAACGCTGATCGGTGACCCGCTCGCTGGCCACACCGGTCGCGTGCGTTCGGTGGCGTGCACGGTGCTCGGCGGGCGGCCGGTCGCGGTCTCCGGTGGCTGGGACGGCTCTGTGCGGGTGTGGGATCTCGGGGCTGGAGCTCCGGTCGGGAGTCCGCTTGCCGGTCACACCGGTGACGTGGACGCGGTGGCATGCACGGTGGTGGAGGGGCGGCCGGTGGTGGTCTCCGGTGGCTGGGACGGCTCGGTGTGGGTGTGGGATCTCGGCGTTGGAGCCCCGGTCGGGGGTCCACTCACCGGCCACACCGGGAACGTGGGGGCGGTGGCGTGCACGGTGCTGGCCGGGCGGCCGGTCGCGGTCTCCGGCGGTGGCGACGGGTCGGTGCGGGTGTGGGATCTTGCTACGCGAACCCCGGTCGGGGGTCCGCTCACTGGTCACACTGGCGACGTGGGGGCGGTGGCGTGCACGGTGCTGGCCGGGCGGCCGGTCGCGGTCTCCGGCGGTGGCGACGGGTCGGTGCGGGTGTGGGATCTTGCTACCCGAACCCCGGTCGGGGCCCCGCTCCCCGGCCACACCGATCGCGTGCGGGTGGTGGCCTGCACCGTGCTCGACGGGCGGCCGGTCGCGTTCTCCGCTGGCGGGGATCGGGCGGTGCGGGTGTGGGACCTCGCCGCGCGAGCCCAGGTGGACCGGATCGACCTGCCCGCCGAAGCCGGTGCGATGGACGTGACCCCCACCGGCCAGCTCGTGGCCGCGTTCGGCTGGGATCTCGTCTGCCTGGAGTGGACGGCGGGTCGGCAGCGATGAGCGCGCGGATCGTCGGGGTGCACGGGATCGGGAACCGCCAGCCCGGCAAGACTCCCGATGAGGCTGCCGCCGTGGTGGGCGACCGGTGGACCACCGCGCTGAGCCGCGGTCTCGGTCAGAACTCCGGCGTCCACGCCGTGGTCGCCTACTACGCTCACCACCTCGCCACCGACACGGTGCAGGGTGCCGCCGATCCCGAGCATCTCAGCGAGCCCGAGCTACAGATGCTGCTGCGCTGGACGGCCGCACTCGACGCGCCGACGGAGGTTGCGCAGGGCCGGCTCGCCGCGCCCGCCCGGGCGTCGGCGGACTGGATCGCCCGCACGTTCGAGCTGGACGGCCGGCTGGTCCGGCTACTGGTCACCGTGTTCTGCCGCGAGCTGCATCGCTACCTGTCCGATCCCGGGTGCCGGGCTGCGGCACGCCACACCGTGGCCGCAACCATCGCCGAGCACCGTCCGGCGGCGGTGCTCGCGCACTCGCTCGGATCCGTGGTCGCCTACGAGGCCCTCTGGGCCCGGCCCGACCTGCAGGTCGACTTGTTGGTCACGCTCGGCTCGCCGCTCGCGTTACCCGGTGTCGTGTTCAGCAGGCTCGATCCTGGCCCGAGCAACGGCAGGGGCGTACGGCCGCCGGGGGTGCGGCGGTGGATCAATATCGCCGATCCCGGTGACGTCATCGCCATCCCCCGGGGACTGACTCACTACTTCGACGGTGTCGACGCCGATCTCACCACCCCCATCGGGGTGTTCGACATCCACAAGAGTGCCGGCTACCTGTCCTGTCCGACCACCGCCGCCGTGCTCGCCAGGCTCCTCGGCCACTGATTCGGTCTTCGCCAGGAAGGATTATGACCATGACGGTGCGAGGCTTGACCAGAATCACGGTGTCGGTCGCTGATCTCGACCGCGCACTCGCGCTCTACCGGGACGCGCTCGGACTGGTGGAGCAGTACCGGCAGGGTGACCTCGCCATGCTGAGGGTCCCCGGTGTCGGCTCTCCACAGGTGCTGCTGCACCAGCGACCACCGCAACCCAGTCGGGCAGGAGTGGCCGCCAGTCTGCGGGTCGAGGACGTCGACCGGTCCACCGACGCTGCGGTGAACGCCGGCGCGGTCGTTGTGGACGGCCCGAGCGAGCAGCCCTGGGGAGAGCGCCAGTCCGTCCTCGAGGACGTCGACGGCCACGTGCTGTGCCTGGTCGCCCCGCGGGTGGGGAGTGACTGCGCCAGCTGACGGACGCGCGCTGGTCCGCGGGCGCCTCGCCGGTGTAGCCCGGCCTGTGCGTTGGTGCCGGTCGTCACGACACTGGTGCCTGGCACCACCACCGCGACGCCGCGCACTTGCGAGATCGGACCGACGGACGTGAGCGAACCGACACGGCCATCCGTACATTAACCGACGGTGCCTCCCTGACTTGCGCGCGAAATTTGACGTCTCGCCGTGCCGGGTCGGAAATTCGTACAGTGACAGTTTCTCGTTGAGGATAATCGTCTGTGATGAACGGGTTGGTCACCGGCGAGGTGCTACGTGACCGGTGACAGGAACGGCACTTTTTGAGCCGAAGATCGTGCCGAACCGCGCAGTGACTCCGGGGTCTGCCGATCCTGTGGCATCGAGGGAGATCTGCTATGGCTGTGGTGGGTCAGGTGGCGTGGTTGGCGCGGAGTTGGTCGTGCAGGGATCGGATGGGGGCCGGGCGGCGGTGGGGTGGCAGTGTGGTGAGGTCGGTTTCCAGTTGGTGCAGCACGAGGGTGTTGCGTCGTGAGCGGACGGTGGGTGACCGGTTCAGCGCGATGTGTGCGGCGGGTACGGCTCGGTCGAGGTCGTCTGCTGCGAGGTGCGCGCGGGACAGCCATGCTGCGCCGAACATGATGCTGCGGGGGGTTCTGACCGGGTCGGCTATGGATCGTTCGAAGGTCGTCGTCGCGTCGTCGAGCAGGGTGCGGCAGCCGCGGGAGGAGACCCCGGAGAGGAGGAGCGCGCTCTCGGCGAGCCCTTTCTCCAGTCCGCCGAAGTCGAACCAGGTCAGGTAGGGCGGGCGGGTGTCGAGTGCTCCGGGGGAGTCGAGCAGTGCTCGTGCCTCGTCGGCGGCGGTGTGGAAGCCTCGCGCGTCGCCGACCGCTGCATGGGCTTTTGCGAATGCGCTCGCGGTCAGGGCGCGCAGCGCTGCCGGGGTGGACCGGGAGACCTCGTATGCGGCGTTGGCCAGCTCGGCCGCGTCCCGGGCGGCTCGGCCCAGGTCGACGCCGTCGGCGAGGCGGCCCTGGATCACTCGGCATTGGCTCATGTCGGCCAGCAGGTAGGTGCCTATGCAGCGGTCTCCGGCGGTGTGGGCGGCGTGCAGCGCACTGGTGGAGTAGCGCTGGGACAGCCCGTGTTGGCCGGCGTCCATGGCTGTCCATGCGCCTAGTTGCGCCAGTTGTGCCCACTCGGAGAGGAGCCGGTTGGCCACGGCGTGGGTGGTGAACCGGGCTTGGCGTAGCAGCTTGGCCACCCAGGTCAGGTGATGGTGGACGAACCGCAGGTTGTCGGGGTTGCCGCCTTCGAGGTTGACCAGGCGGCGGAGCCCTGCGGTGGTGGCGGCCACCGAGTCCACCATGGTGGGGGTGATGGTGATGCTGCGTCGGTCATCGGCCAGGGCGGCGAAGGAGTCGTCTCGGGTGCCGAGGTGGTCGACGTAGCCCCAGGCCGGGGCCGTCAACGCGGTTCCGCTGACGGCGAGGAAGATGCGGCGGTCCATCCCGATTGAGCCTCCGGTGTGCCCGAGCCAGTCGTCCAGGACCTCCACGGTACCTGTGGCGGTCCACGGTAGGGTCATTCCGGCGTCGGCGGGTACCCAGAACTCGGCGGGCTGTGCTCGGCCGGACCACAGTCGGTCGAGGCAGACGTCGCGGTCGAGGGTGTCGGAGATCAGGTGGGCCACCACGGTGGGCAGAGGGTGGCGGGGGAGCCGGTCGAGGTTCAGCCAGTCCGCGACGGTGTTGCGAGCGACGTAGCCGGGTCCGAGCAGACCGTTGATCGCGTCGGCGAGTTGGCTGGGTGACCAAGTCAACTCTGTCAGCAGTGTCGCCAGTACCGTATTGCGTTGTTGACCAGCTGTCATGCCGTGCTCCTGGGACGTGAGTGAGTACTGTACAACCGGGTTGTGAGGGTAACCGGCTGTCGGTCGTTCGGTACTCGTTTCCGGTGCCGACTTCACGGCCGGAGCACGGCAAGTCGGTACGGCGGCGGTCTACTCGGGCCCGGCTCTGTCGAGCGCTTGAGGCCGTTGCGCGCCTCGTTCCTCCGGAGGTTCGATCCGGCCCACCGGTGTAAGGCGAAGTGGTCTCCTTCGGGTCGTGTCTCCATCACATCAGCGCTACCGCCGGACAATGCACTGGACGTATCCGCTTCATCCCGGCGAATCCTCGCGCGGTCGGATCCGCGCGGTTTCCGGCCAGCGGGTTCGCGTTGAGGTCTGCTGTCTGTCTCGGAGCGGCCGATGACCGCTCAGGGTGATGACTGGCTGTTGTCGATGACGTGCGCCGTGGGTGGGCTCGATCATCTGGTGACGGCGGAGGTGATGGCGGCTGGGCAGGTGGCACGGACCGGGGTGTACCAGGCGTTGTGCGGGGCGTCGGTCGTGGTGACGTCGCTGATGAACCCGCCCGGTGCCCGGTGTCGTGACTGCCGGGCGATCCTGGTGGCGAGCACGTCGAGTTCGAGCTGGCAGGGCAGTGACGTCGTGTAGGTGCAAGGCTCCGACCGCACGGCGACCACGCCCCCTTCCCCCGGGGTGGCTGTGGGCGTGCGGTCGGGTGAAGGTCACGGCGAGATCGGCGACGGCGACCGACGTCCCGATCTCGCCGTGACCGCGTCGGCCCGGTGCCCTGGACTGGGTCAGCAGCGCTGAGCGCACGGGTTGTAATGATGCAGAGGATCGGTAACGTCGCCTGCGGCGAGCCACCAGCGAGGGAGAGCGATGACCCAGCCCACCGGACCGAGCCGTATCGGGGTCACCGGTCTGGCGGTGATGGGCGCGAACCTGGCCCGCAACATCGCCCGGCGCGGCACCCCGACCGCGGTGCACAACCGGACGACGGCCCGCACGACGGAGTTCATGCAGGCCTACGGTCACGAGGGTGCCTTCACCGCCGCGGAGAGCCTCGAGGACCTCGTCGCCGCGCTGGAGGCGCCGCGGCGGATCATCGTGATGGTCAAGGCCGGCAAGCCCGTCGACGGCGTCATCGACGAGCTCACCCCCCTGCTCGACGCCGGTGACATCATCATCGACGCTGGCAACTCGCACGTCGCCGACACCACGCGGCGCACCCAAGCCTGCGCCGAGCGGGGCCTGCGTTTCATGGGTGTCGGCGTGTCCGGAGGCGAGGAGGGGGCGCTGCACGGGCCGAGCATCATGCCCGGCGGCGACGCGGCGGCCTACGCGGAGGTCGAGGAGATCCTCACCTCGATCGCGGCCGTGGTCGACGGCACCCCGTGCTGCACCCACGTCGGGCCGGGCGGTGCCGGGCACTACGTGAAGATGGTGCACAACGGCATCGAGTACGCCGACATCCAGCTCATCGCCGAGGCCTACGACCTGCTCACCCACGTCGCCGGGCTGGACGCCCCGGCCATCGGGAAGATCTTCGAGGGGTGGAACACCGGCGACCTGGAGTCGTTCCTCATCGAGATCACCGCGACGGTGCTGGCCAAGACCGACGAGCAGACCGGCGCTCCGCTGGTGGACGTGATCACGGACCAGGCCGAGCAGAAGGGCACCGGCCGCTGGACCTGCGAGGACGCGCTCGAGCTCGGCGTCCCGCTCACCGCCATCACCGAGGCCGTCTACGCGCGCACGCTCTCGTCGCTGCGTGCCGAGCGCCGCGCCGCGGCCACCGTCCTCGCCGGCCCGGCGCCGGGGGAGGACGCGGATCTCGACCAGCTCGTCGACGACGTCCGCCAGGCCCTCTACGCGAGCAAGGTCGTGGCGTACGCGCAGGGCTTCGCGCAGATGCGGGCGGCGTCGGCGGCCAACGGCTGGGACCTCGACCTCGGCGCGATGGCCACGATCTGGCGCGGCGGCTGCATCATCCGCGCGCAGTTCCTCAACCGGATCCGCGACGCCTACGTCGAGCACGGCGACGTCGAGAACCTGCTGATGGTCCCGTACTTCACCGAGGCCGTGGCCGCAGCGCAGGCCCCCTGGCGCCGGGTGGTGGTGACCGCGACCCGCCACGGGGTGGCGATCCCGGCGTTCGCGTCGTCGCTGGCCTATTACGACGGCTACCGGCGTGAACGCGGCCCGGCCAACCTCATCCAGGGGCTGCGCGACTTCTTCGGCGCCCACACCTACCGGCGTATCGACGCCGAGGGCTCGTTCCACACCCGGTGGGGCCAGGACGGCGCCGAGATCCGCACCGACGCCTGAGGGTCAGGTCAGCGCCTCGAGGTCGAGCTGGACGGGGAACGGGGCGTCGGTGGTGAACATGCCGGTGGCCGGGGAGGCGTCGGCGTAGCCGAACTCACCGGCGCGGTGGCAGGCAGTCAGTGCGGGACAGCCGTCGATGTCGAGGATCCAGTAGTGCGGAATGTCTGCATCAGCGTATTCGCCGTGCTTGGTCACGGTGTCGCGGCGGCGAGAACCCGGCGAGATGACCTCGATGACCAGGACGACCTCGCTCGCACGGAGCAGCCCGCCGTCGCGTTCCACCCGATCCACGGCAGCCCGCGTGACGACCACCAGGTCGGGGCGACGGACGAACCCGGGCTGGCCGGGCTCGTCCAGCTGCAGGTCGAGGTCGTTGTCGAGAACGAAGTCCAGGTGCTCAGGTAGCTGGCGCTCGAGTTGGACCCCCAGCCGGAACAGGCACTTCTGGTGCTTGGTGATCGGACTCGGCGACATCACGAGAACGCCTTCCTCCAGCTCGTAGCGGATCTCCGCGTCCTCAGGGAGTGCGGTGTATTCCGCGACGGTCAGCAGGCCGGGAGGCTGGAAGGGAAGGGCCGACATGGGGAGAGTGTGGCACGGGGCCCCGACGATTTCCGGCCCCTCGGATGGACGCGGCGAGTTCCTTGCCCTTCGTCCGGCCGCGCGCGATCGTGGGTGGGAGCGACGAGGAGGCCGCGATGGCGGAACAGGTGTTCGTGCTGGGCGGGGCGCAGACGGACTTCGCGGTGAACTGGACGCGGCGCTCTGACGAGCCGCTGCGGGACATGCTCGCCGAGGCCGTCTCCGGGGCGCTCGCCGATGCCGACGTGCCCGCTGCGGACGTCGAGACCGGGCACGTCGGCAACCTCGCGGCGGAGCTGTTCACCGGACAGGCTCACCTCGGCGCCCTGCTCACCACCCTGGATCCGGCCTGGTCGGCCCTGCCCACCGCGCGGCACGAGGCCGCGTGCGCGTCGGGGAGCGTCGCGGTGCTGGCCGCGATGGCCGAGATCGAGGCCGGGCGCTACGACGTGGCGCTGGTGGCGGGCGTCGAGCTGATGCGCAACGTCGGCGGTCTCCAGGCCGCCGAGCACCTGGGCTGCGCCACCTGGGTCGGCCGCGAAGAGTTCCCCGACGGGCTGCCCTGGCCGACGCTGTTCGAGCGGATCGCCGAGGAGGTCGACGACCGTTACGGCCTCGACCGCGACCACCTGCGGCGCATCGCCGAGATCAACCGCGGCAACGCGCTGCGCAACCCGCTCGCCCAGACCCGGGCGTGGACGGCGGTGTCGGTCGCCCCCGACGACGAGACGAACCCGCGAGTCGTCGGACAGCTGCGTGCCGCCGACTGCGGGCGGATCACCGACGGTGCCGCGGCGGTCGTGCTGGCCGGGCGTCGGTACGCGGCCGAGTGGGCGCGCCGCCGGGGCCGCACCCCGGCACTGGTCCGGGGCTGGGGGCACCGCACCGGCTCGCTCGCCCTGGCGGACAAGCTCGCCGCCAGCCGCGATGCGGAGTACCTGTTCCCGCACCTGCGTACCGCGATCACCGATGCCTACGCGCGCGCCGGGATCCCCGGGCCGGAGGCGCTCGATGCGGTGGAGCTGCACGACTGCTTCACGATCACCGAGTACGTGGCGTTGGACCACCTCGGCCTCACCCCGCCCGGCAAGTCCGGCCAGGCGATCGACGACGGGCGCATCGAGCCCGGCGGTGCGCTGCCGGTGAACCCCTCCGGTGGCCTGATCGGCGCCGGGCACCCCGTCGGGGCCTCCGGTGTGCGGATGCTGCACGACGCCGCCCGGCAGGTCACCGGTCGGGCCGGTGAGACGCAGGTGCCTGGCGCGGGCACCGTGGCCACCCTCAACATCGGCGGCAGCGCCGCCACCGCCGTGAGCTTCGTCGTCGGTCGGGCTGGGTAGGCGTCGTGCGCGGAAGCGGCGCCCGGGCGACGATTTCCGCGCACGGGCGCGTCAGCGCAGGGGGACGATGTCGGGGGCGCCCATTCGGGCGGAGTCGGCGGTCTCGTCGTCGGGCATCTGCTGGCTCTCCCGCTCGGCCTCGACGCGCTTGCGGTAGTGCTCCACCTCGCGCTTGATCTGCTGGCGGCTCCAACCCAGCACCGGGGCCACCAGCCGGGCGGCCTCGTCCACCGTGCGCAGGCCCCGGTCGAAGGTCTCGATCGAGATGCGGGTGCGGCGGGCGAGGACGTCGTCGAGGTGCCGGGCGCCCTCGTGCGAGGCCGCGTAGACCACCTCGGCCCGCAGGTGCTGCGGCGCGCCGTCGAGCGGCTCGCCGAGCGTCGGGTCGGCGGCGACGAGCCCGAGCAGCTCGTGGATCAACGATCCGTAGCGGCCGAGCAGGTGCTCGATGCGGGCCTCGTGCAACCCGTGGTGGTGAGCGAGGACGTGCGTGGAGTTGCGCAGGGCCGCGTAGCCCTCGGCGCCGAGCAGCGGCACGTTCTCGGTGACCGACGGGGGAACCTTGATGTGGAGCCCGTGCACCGCGGTGTCGACGGCGTCGCGGGCCATCACGCGGTAGGTCGTGTACTTCCCGCCCGCCACGACCACCAGCCCCGGCACGGCGTGGGCCACCGCGTGCTCGCGCGAGAGCTGCGAGGTCGAGTCCGACTCGCCCCAGAGCAGCGGCCGCAGCCCCGCGTAGACGCCCTCGACGTCGGCGTGGGTCAGCGGCTGCTCGAGCACCTCGTTGACGTGGGCGAGCAGGTAGTCGATGTCCGCGGCGCTGGCGGCGGGATGGGCCAGATCCAGTGACCAGTCGGTGTCGGTGGTGCCGATGATCCAGTGCCGGCCCCACGGGATGACGAACAGCACCGAGCGCTCGGTGCGCAGGATCAGCCCCGACCGGCCGCGGATGCGGTCCTTGGGCACCACGACGTGGATGCCCTTGCTGGCGCGGACGTGGAACTGCCCGCGCTCGCCGGCGAGGCTCTGGGTCTCGTCGGTCCACACCCCGGTGGCGTTGACCACCTGCTTGGCCCGCACCTGAATCGTCCGGCCGGACTCCAGGTCACGCACCTGCGCGCCGGTCACCCGCTCGCCCTCACGGAGCAGGCCGACCACCCGGGCCCGCGACGCCACGTGCGCCCCGTAGGCCGCCGCCGTGCGGGCGACGAACATCGTGTGCCGGGCGTCGTCGACCTGCGCGTCGTAGTACAGCAGCGCGCCGACGAGGGCGTCCTTGCGCAGCGAGGGAACGATCTTCCGGGCGCCGCGGCGGGTGAGGTGGCGGTGATGCGGCACGCCGCGGGCGCGCCCGGACAGCAGCGCGAGGCCGTCGTAGAGCGCCACCCCCGCGCCGGCGTAGAACCGCTCCCAGCCGCGATGGCGCAGCGGGTAGAGGAACGGCACCGGCCGGACCAGGTGCGGGGCGAGGGTGTCGATGAGCAGCCCGCGCTCGGCCAGGGCCTCGGCGACCAGCCGGAAGTCCAGCATCTCCAGGTAGCGCAGGCCGCCGTGGATCAGCTTGCTCGACCGGCTCGACGTCCCCGAGGCGAAGTCGCGGGCCTCGACGAGTCCGACGGTCAGGCCGCGGGTGGCGGCGTCGAGCGCGCTGCCCGCGCCGACCACCCCGCCGCCGACGACCAGGATGTCGAGTTCGGTGGACGCCATCGCCGCCAACGCGGCCTCGCGGGCCCCGGGGGAGAGCGCGACCGATCTCATGGTGATCCTTCCTGGTCGAGGTCCACCCAGTCCCACGTCCGGGACACGGCCTTGCGCCACCGCGCGTAGCCGGTGTCGCGCTGCTCGGCGCTCCACTGCGGCTGCCAGCGCCGGGCCTCGTCCCAGTTCGCGCGCAGCTCGTCGGTGTCGCGCCAGAACCCGACCGCGAGGCCGGCAGCGTACGCCGCGCCCAGCGCGGTGGTCTCCACGACGACGGGGCGGCTCACCGGCACGCCGAGCACGTCGGCCTGGATCTGCATGCACAGCTCGTTGGCGGTGACACCGCCGTCGACCTTGAGCACGTCCAGGTGCACCCCGGAGTCGGCCGCCATCGCCTCGGCGACGTCGCGACTCTGGTAGCAGATCGCCTCCAGCGTGGCCCGGGCCAGGTGCGCGGCGGTGTTGTACCGCGACAGGCCGACGATCGCGCCGCGGGCGTCGGAGCGCCAGTACGGGGCGAAGAGCCCGGAGAACGCCGGGACGAAGTACACGCCGCCGTTGTCGGGCACCTGCCGGGCCAGCGACTCGCTCTGCGCGGCGTCGGAGATGATGCCGAGCTGGTCGCGCAGCCACTGCACGGCCGACCCGGTGACCGCGATCGAGCCCTCCAGCGCGTAGACCACCGGTTCGTCGCCGAACTGGTAGCAGACCGTGGTCAGCAGTCCGGCGTTCGAGGCAACGCGCTCGGTGCCGGTGTTGAGCAGCAGGAAGTTGCCGGTGCCGTAGGTGTTCTTCGCCTCGCCGGGGGCGAAGCAGACCTGGCCGACGGTGGCGGCCTGCTGGTCGCCGAGGTCGCCGGTGATCGCGACCTCGCCGCCCAGCGGGCCGCTCCGGCGCGTGGTGCCGTACGGGTCGGGGGCGGAGCTGGGCCTGATCTCGGGCAGCATCCGGCGCGGGATGGCGAAGAAGCCGAGCAGCTCGTCGTCCCAGTCGAGGGTCTGCAGGTTCATCAGCATGGTGCGGCTGGCGTTGGTCGGGTCGGTGACGTGCACGCCGCCGTCGGTGCCGCCGGTGAGGTTCCACAGCAGCCAGGTGTCGGTGGTGCCGAAGATCGCGTCGCCGGTCTCGGCGGCCGCGCGGGCGCCGTCCACGTTCTCCAGGATCCACTGGATCTTCCCGGCGGAGAAGTAGGTGGCCGGCGGCAGCCCGGCCTTGCGGCGGATGACCTCGCCACGGCCGTCACGCTCGAGCGCCGCGGCGATCCGGTCGGTGCGGGTGTCCTGCCAGACGATCGCGTTGTACAGCGGGCGACCGGTCCGCCGGTCCCAGACGACGGTGGTCTCGCGCTGGTTGGTGACGCCCAGGGCGACGAGGTCGGCGGCGGAGCACCCGGTCGTGGTCAGCGCGGCCGACAGCACCGCGGACGTGCGCTCCCAGATCTCGACCGGATCGTGCTCCACCCAGCCCGCCCGCGGCAGGATCTGCCCGTGCTCCAGCTGGTGCCGCCCCACCTCGTTCCCGGCGTGATCAAAGATCATGAACCGCGTACTACTAGTCCCTTGATCCACAGCCCCCACAAACTCCCCCACTGCCCCCCCATTCCCGCGAGTCGGTACGAATCGGTGCGCGAGTCGGTACGCAATGGTGCATGAGTCGGTACGAACTGGCGCGGCGAGCCACCCGGTGCCCACCCGCCCGGCACAGTGAGCCTGCCCGACCGGGCCCCCTCCTCGCCAGCGCGGGTCGCGGGGGCTCGGCTGCGCCCGCTCCAACGCCATATTGTGCCGACTCGCGCACCAGTTCGTACCGACTCGCGGGTGGGTGGGGTTCAGAGGTTGAGGGTGAGGATTATGTGGGCGTGCTGCAATGGGGGGATGTGGATCTCGATCTCGTGGGTGATGTCGTGGTCGATCAGCTGGCCTGGCACGGTGATGCCGCCGAGGCCCGGTTTCCATCCGACTGGTGTCTTGGCGGTGAGGCTGCGGTCGGCGAACGCCAGGTCGAGCGCGATTCGGTGCAGGACCACGATCGCCGGGGCCACCCGGTGCAGCTCGACGTCGAGGTTCCCCGTGACGGTGCGGCCGGGTCCGGCATGGCCATCGAGCGTGATCTCGCCGTGCACCTCGGAGCAGAGCCGCTCGCTCGTCCTGGCCGGCCAGCGTCCGCGCAGCTGAAGCGTCCACCGAAGGTCCTCGACGAGGTGGACGACCGTGAGGTACGTCTCGAACGTGCCCGTACAGGCGGCACAGCTCACCTCTGCCAGAGCAGGATGCCCAGCACGGCGAGCACCGTCGCGACCACCAACGCTACCGGCATCAGGGCCGCGTGCAGGCTGCTGATTCGCCGCCCCGTCGCCCGGCCCCGCCCCGCCGGACGCGGACGGGGCGGCGACGCTTTTCCCGGCGGCACCCCGATGCGGGTGAGCTCGGTGAAACCGGTGGGCTCGTCGAGATCGACGCCCAGCACGGCGAGCGGCCGAGGGTCCTCGAGCAGGGCGGTGACATCGGCCGGGGCGCCGACGAGGTTGAGCAGCAGCGCGCGTCCCGAGCCACCGTTCAGGACGTCGCTCGCCCGGGCCAGGAACGCCGACCGCGCCTGCGGGTCGGTGAGGTCGGCCAGCCAGTCGGGGGGCGCGTCCGCGTCGGACGCCTCGGACGCCTCGGACACGGCGGCCGCCGCAGGCGCCGCGGTCAGCGACGCCACGGCGTCGAGCAGGTGGCGTTGCGCCTCCTCGCGCCCCTCCGGCCCCAGCGCGCCGAGCAGCCGCTCGACCTGCGCCTCGGGGAAGGCCTCGTCGAGCGCGGCGGCCAGGACGGCGCCGTTCGCACCCAGGTCGGACAGCCACGCGGTGACCAGCGCGAGCGCCGCGTCGGCGTCCTCGGGCCGGCCCGCCAGCACGAGGGTGAACCGGATCGTGCTGCCCACCGCGTCGCGCCGGATCGACGGGACGCCGCTGAGGTAGATGTCCCAGCCCTGCTCCCCGGACTGCACGAGCAGCGTCGGGACCTCGAAGCTGGTGTGACCGTGGTAGGCGCGCCACCACGGCCGTTCCGGCGCCTCGCCCAGGAACGCGTAGCCCGCCTCGCGCGCCCGGCCGCGGGTCTGTACCGCGGCCCGCGTCACCACAGGCGGACCCGCTCACCCGGGTTGCGCCGCGCCAGCTCCTCGACGACGGAGTTGAGCGCCTGCACCCGGCTGAGCGCCTCCACGGCCTCGTCGCGGCGGCTGGTCGCGATCTCCTCCCGCAGCCGGCGCTCGCCGGTGAGCTGGAACCAGATGTTCCAGAAGAAACCCTCGTCGCGCTCGGCATAGAGGCGAGCGTCGTGTGCCAGCTCGTACTTGGTCACGGCCGCCTGCTCCTCGACGCGGGTCCGAGCACCGACCAGATGCCGACACAGGGCCATGAGGACGTCGTCCGCGCCCTTGATCGACTGGCGGCCGGGCGGGCGGACCCCGTACTCGGCGAGGAAAGTCAGTTTGCCCGAACGGGTGGGTTCGGCGAACCAGTCGGCGCGGAGGATCTCCACGCATCCGATCGTGTCGACGGGGCAGTAGACCGTGCGCACGTGCGGTGCCTCCGCCGGCACCGCGTCGATGACGTCGCGGTACACCCGCCGAACCCAGCCCAGCAGGTTGGCGGAGTCGTCGCGGTCGCCGCCGTTGTCGGTGAAGTAGGACTCGCACTTCACCGGACACAGCAGCAGCAGGCCGGGCTCGTCGGGCCGACGCTTGCGCTCGGTGAGCCAGGACCGCACCACGTCGTCCACCTGGGTGGTGGCCAGGATGGCCGGCATCGCCCGCAGGTGGCTCGCGTTGGTGGCCTCCATGAGCACGGCGGCGTCGATCGGCACGATCAGGACGCTGCTCTGCTCCAGGAACCGCTCGCACTCCGCCCAGGCGACCGTCGAGTCCGGCGGGCGGTTGCGCGGGTCGAACCACTCGCCCGGGTAGTCCAGCAGCCGCAGCTCGATGCCGGCGTCGGGCACGCCGGGGTCGAGCAGCAGCTGGAACTCGAACTTCTCCTGGTTGCCGCCCAGCGCGTCGGGCTGGAAGGTGCCGGCCAGCAGGGATCCGTCCAGGTCCTCGCGATGCTGGGTGAGCCGTTTCTGGGTGGGCGAGCCGACGGCCTTCATCCCGATCCCGCTGCCCTCCAGCAGCCGCTGGCCACCGCGCAGCAGCGCCGTGATGAGCGAGGTCTTGCCCACCCGCGACGGACCGACCATCCCGATCCGGTAGATCAACCTGCCGTTGTCGCTCACGCGTCTCCCCCCGGGGTCGCCGCCAGGCTGGCCGCGAGCCCGTCGCGGGCACGGACCACCTTGGCGAACCGTGCGTTCGCCGCGTCCATCTCGCCGAAGACCCCCGGCCAGATCTCGTCGCGGTAGGATCGGGCGAGGCGCTTGAACTCCCGCTCGGAGTCCCCGGAGCGGATCAGCACGTCCTCGAACTGCTCGATGGCGGCGTGCAGGACCAGCGCCGGGGTGACGCCCTCGCGCAGCAGGGCCTTCTTCGTGAGGTAGGCGGCCCGCTCGGCCGCGCGCACCACGTACTGGTACAGCGCCTCGGCGCCGGCCGCCGTCGGCTCGACGACGATCTGCGTGCGGGGGGTGCCGGTCTGCGGGTCGAGGGTCTGCAGGTTCAGCCCGTCGAGCTCCGCGCGCACCCGCGGGTGCAGCTGCGAGCGGTAGTCCAGCCGCACCTCCAGCAGCGCCTGCACCGCGCGGCTGAGCCGGAGGCAGGGTTCGGACGCGTCCGCGAGCAGGTCCGCGAAGTGCCGCAGCGCCGCGCCGCCGGCACGTTCGGCCAGCAGGGTGCCCAGGTTCGCCGCCAGGATCTCCGCGGTGCTCGCCCAGAGCCGCTCGACGCGAGCGGTGAAGAAGGTGTCGATCAGCTCGAAGTGGCTGCTGATCTCGACCCGCACCCGGTTGAGCTCACGACCCGCGTAGTGGCTGCTGCCGCGGTCGACCCGCATGGTGCGCAGCGCCTCGTCGCACCAGCTGCGCTCGCCGACGCCCAGACCCGACGTGATCCAGGCGCGGGTGGCGGCGAACGCCTCCTCCACGGCTGCGATGTACTCGGGGTCCTCCGCGGCGTCGCGCGTCTGGCCGTGCAGCCGGGAGACCAGCTCGACGAGGTCGCCGGTGATGTCCTGACGCAGCCGGGTGGCGCGCTGGTCGAGGCCTTCGACGACGGTGCCGGTGGACGCCCGGACCGGGGCCAGGGCGGTGCTGAGGTCGGCGACCAGCGCGCCGATCCGGTCTGCGGCGGCCCGGGTACCCGCCGCGGTCCCGTTCAGCACGTCGGCGTCCATCGCAGGCATCCGCTGTGCCAGATGATCGAGCACCGGAGCCAGCATGCCGGTGTAGACGGCCGTGGCGTCGACGGCGTCGGTGTGCAGGACCCGGAAGAACCGGTCCGGCTCGCCGATGTTGACCTCGCGGAACACGCTGTCGCGCAGCGCCTCGCACAGGGCCGGCTCGGCGTCGCCCTCGTTCAGCACCAGGAAGACGAAGTCGCGAGGGGCGACGAAGCCGCGCGCGATGTCGAGCAGGTCCAGTGCCCGGGAGTCCGACCCGCCCCAGTAGGCCAGCCCCTCGACGGGGCGCTTCACCAGCAGCACGACGTCCACGTCGTGCTGCAGACCCTCGACGTGGTGCGCCTCCGCTCGGGCGGCGACCTCGCCCAGCCCGGGGAGGTCGACGATGGCGAGCTGCTCGACCTGCGCCTCGGGGAAGGCGCACTCGATCCGCACGTCGCGCACGGCGAGGTAGCGGCGGGCGACCGGGCCGGACGCGTTGAGCTGCGCGACGGTGGGGTAGGCCACCCACTGCCGCAGCTCGTCGAGGCCCACGGTCCGCTCACCGCCGGTGAGGTCGTCCTCGTAGCTGGCGAACGCGGCCTGCATGTCGCGCAGCCGGGTGAGCATCGTGGCGTAGCTGGGCTTGTCCGACGGCCCGGCCGGCGCGGTGGGGCCGGCGTCCTCGCCTCCCGGTGCCGGGTAGGTCCAGGTGTGGAACTCCGCGGGGGAGCCCGGCAGCCCCGGCAGCTCCAGCTCGGCGTGATAGGGCGCGAGGACGTCGCTCACGAACGTCTCGAAGGTGTGCAGGCGCAACGTGGCCCGGGAGACCGTCGAGCTGTGCTGGATGCGGCTGCGCACCGCGGTGACCGGGCGGCCCTTGCCGGTGGGGATCTGGTCGTCGCTCAGCCCCGAGACCGACTGCAGCAGCGTGCTCTTGCCGACCCGGGCCTGCCCGCTCACCCCGATGTTGATCGTCTCGCGGGAGAAGCGAGACTCGAGGGTGCGCAGCAGCCGGATCGCCTCCGCGATGCCCTCACGCGCCTCCTCGACCCGGAACGGCGCCAGCGCCGACCGCAGCTCGCTCGGCGTGCCCGGGTGCTCGCGCAGCGCCGCCACCGCGACCGCCAGCTCGTTGAGCTGCTCGTTGAGGCCGCCCCACCAGTCGATCTCGACGCGGAGCCGCGGCAGCATCCGACGGCGTCGCTCCAGGATGTCCCGGATACGGGTGGGGACAGTGCTGGACACGCGGCAGGCTCCTCCCGACTCGACAGCGGCGATCTCCGAGTCGATGCCGAGGTCATCCTTGTCACACTCGGCCCCGCTGGCAAACGGGCACCCGGCAGGCGCATGAAGAGTTTCTCATCTCCCGCTCATGTCCGGTTCCCGCATCGGGTCGAACGTGGGTGGCATGCGATGGGCAACCAGGCTGGCGGTGTTGACGGCGGCACTGGTCGTCCCGGCCGGGGCCGGCGCGGTCAGCTGCGCGCTGGCCGCCGAGCCGGGTCCGGTCATGCCGCCGGTGGTACAGATCGATCCGGGGGCAGCCGGCGTCCCGCTTCCGCCGAACCCGACCTCCACCCCGGACGGCCGCACGCCGACCGGCAGACCCGACGGCTCGCCCTTGCCCATGCCACCGCCACGGGTGCTTCCCGCGCCACAGCCCGCACCTCCCGCCCCACCGGTGAGCGATGATGACGACGATGACCAGCGAGGAGACGGGCAGGGCGCCGGCGACGGAGACAACCGGGACGACGGCGAGCGGGACGACGACGCGGACGACGACAGGGACGACAGGGACTGAGACGGTCTCGGTCACCGTGCCCCCTCCTGCCCCTCCTGTCTCCGGTTCGGCCGACGCCGAGCCGCGGCCGCGGCGCCGGGGGCCCTCGGCTCGACTTCGGATCATGGGTTGGCTGGTGTTGCTGCTGGTCGTGGCGCTGTCGTCGGTCGTGCTGGTCACCCGCAACCTGCTGAGCACCGCGCTGGAACGCGAGATCGCCACCGCGCTGCGCCAGGAGGTCGGGGAGTTCGAGCAGTTCGCCCGCCAGGGCCGCAACCCCGAGACCGGGCAACCGTTCACCGCGGCGTCCCAGCTGTTGCGGGTGCACCTGGAGCGGCAGCGCACCAACGACAGCGAGGTACTCGTCGGGATCTCCACCACCAGCACCGACCCACCCGTCTATCAGGGCGAGCCTTCCGGGGCGGCGGCGCAGGCCATCAAAGCATCCGGAGTGCTCGACACGATCATCACCAGTGCCGCGCCGACCGGAGCGAGCGCCACCGAGCAGGGAGAGCTGCGGTGGGTGCGGGTCCCGATCGAACTGGGCGGCGCGGTGGACGGCTACTTCGTCGTCGGCTACCTCGTCGAGCCCGAGCGCGCCGAGGTCGACCTGGCGGTGCAGACCCTCGTCCTGGTCAGCCTGCTCATCCTGCTCATCGCCGCCGGCGCCTCGTGGATTGTCGCCGGGCAGATCCTCGCCCCGGTCCGGCTGCTGCACCGGGCCGCCGCCGAGATCAGCGAAGACGAGATCACCCGGCGCATCCCGGTGCGCGGCAACGACGACATCGCGGCGTTGGCCGAGCAGTTCAACGCCATGCTGGACCGGTTGCAGGCCGCCTTCGCCACCCAGCGCGCGTTCCTCGACGATGCCAGCCACGAGCTGCGCACCCCGATCACGATCATCCGAGGCACCATCGAGCTGCTGTCGGACGATCCGGGTGAGCGTGCCGAGGACACCCGGCTCTGCATCGACGAGCTGGACCGGATGAGCCGCATCGTGAACGACCTGCTGTTGCTGGCGAAGTCCCAACAGCCCGACTTCGTCCGTCCGGAGCCGGTCGAGATCGCCGAGCTGACCAGTGACATCGACGCCAAGGTCCGCGCCCTGGGCCGGCGGCACTGGCAGCTGGAGACCGTCGGCGAAGGCACGGCCACGGTCGACGCGCAACGCGTCACCCAGGCGATGATCGCGCTGGCTCACAACGCCGTCCAGCACACCGAGGATGGTGACCGGATCGCGATGGGATCCGCGCTGCACGACCGGTGGTTGTCGTTCTGGATCACCGACAGCGGCCCCGGTGTCTCCGAGGAGGAGGCCCGGACCATCTTCGGGCGGTTCGCCCGTGGCTCCGCCAGCGGTACCGGCGCCCACCGCGCCGGAGCCGGGTTGGGTCTGGCCATCGTCACCGCGATCGCCGCCGCGCACGGCGGCACCGCCAAGCTGCGCGCGACGCCCGGGGACGGGGCCACCTTCGGCATCGACATCCCGGCCGAGACCACGCCCGAGCCGGGAGGACAGCCTCGGTGAGCAACCGCATCCTGATCGCCGAGGACGAGACCCGGATCGCGGCCTTCGTCGAGAAGGGACTGCGCGCCAACGGGTTCGTCACCACCACGGTCGGCGACGGTGACGACGCCCTGGACTACGCCCTGACCGGCGGCTTCGACCTGCTCATCCTGGATCTGGGGCTGCCCGGTAAGGACGGTTTCACCGTGCTCGCGCTGCTCCGCGAGACCCGCAACGACCTGCCGGTGATCATTCTGACTGCCCGGGACGGCGTCGGTGACACCGTCGCCGGGCTGGACGGCGGCGCGGACGACTACATGACCAAGCCGTTCCGGTTCGAAGAACTGCTGGCCAGGGTCCGGCTACGGCTCCGAACCGCCGACCGGACCCCGGAGGCGACCGTGCTGTGCACCGACGGGCTGTCCCTGGATCTGCGCACCCGGCGCGCCCGGGTCGGCGACCGCACCATCGATCTGACCGCCCGTGAGTTCACCCTGCTCGAACTCTTCCTGCGCCACGACGGCCAGGTCCTGTCCCGCCAGCAACTCCTCTCCCACGTCTGGGGTTACGACTACGACCCCGGTTCCAACATCGTCGACGTCTACGTCCGCGCCCTGCGCCGCAAGATCGGCGCCGAGAAGATCACCACCGTCCGCGGGATGGGCTACCGCTGCGGATGATGAACGTGCTCTCACGCGGGACTCACTCCCGGTTCATCCCGTACCGGTTCGCTGGGCATCGTGAAGACGACGACGAGAACCCTGCTCATCCTCAGCACCACGACTGCGGCCGTGCTGACCGGCTGCGCGTCGGCCGCGCAACCTGCAGCGTCGACAACCCCGATTCCGGTGGCACCCACCGTGGCGCAGAGCAGCACGACGCCTGGCTCCTCGACGACGCCTGGCTCCTCGCCGACCCGGCCGGTGGCTGTGCGCGATCCCGGCGCGCGGCTGGACGCCGACGATCAGTCCGGCGACGGCCGCAGTGTGGTCGTGCGCGAGGCCCGGATCACCATCGGTCCGGGCTGGCTGGCGGTCCGCACCGACGACGACGGCACGTTGCTGGGGTCTGCCCCGCTGCAGCCCGGGCAGGCCACACCGATCACCGTCCCCCTCACCCAGCCGGTGCCGGCCGACGACGACGAGTTGACGGTCGTGCTGCACGTGGACGACGGAGACGGCGTCTTCGACCCGCTGCGCGACCCTCGCGTGCTCGATGACGACCGGGACGATGACGACGGCGACGACATCGAGGACGACGATTTTGACTACCGCGTGAGCTGAGCACGTCGAGTTCCAACACCGGTAGCGTCACCCGTCGTGGACCCTCGAGACTCCGGTCGCCTCGCCCGCCGCCTGGAACCCCTGCACGCCATGGCCTACTTCGCCCCGGAGACCGAGCAGCACCTCACCGCCGCCGGGCTCAAGCCGGGTCGGATGAGCTACTTCGCCGGCCGGTCCGCCGCGATGGGCGCGGTCGGGCCGGGCGTGGTCGCGGCCACGTTCTACAACTTCAACCCCGCCCTGGTGGCCCGCAGTATCCCGGCGGCATGGGCGCTGGCCGACCCGGCCACGCTCGTCGCCGCCCGGTTCGCCGCGGTGGACGCGGCGCTGCGCCGGATGCTCGGCGAGGACGCCGTCGCGTCGGCGGAGGTAGCCGAGGCGGCCGGGCTCGCCCGGCGCGCGGCGGAGACCTGCCCGCCGGAGGGCCGCCCGCTCGCCGCCGCGCACCTCGACCTGGAGTGGCCGACCGCACCGCACCTGGTGCTGTGGCACGCGTTGACGATCCTGCGCGAGCACCGCGGCGACGGCCACGTCGCGCTGCTGCTCGAGGCCGAGCTCGACGGGCTGGAGGCGCTCGTCAGCTACACGGCCACCGGCCGCGGGTTCCTCCCGCCGTTCGCGATGGCCAGCCGGGGGTGGTCGCAGGAGCAGTGGGACGCGGCGCAGCGGCACCTCGTCGAGCGCGGTCTCCTCGACGTCGACGGCACCCTGACCGCGGACGGTGCCGAGCTGCGCACCCGCCTCGAGCACGACACCAACCGTCTCGGCGCGGCGCCCTGGACCCGGCTGGGAGACGAGAGCGCGACGCGCCTGGGTGAGCTGGGCAGCGCGCTGGTCGCTTCCCTACTCGCCGCCGACTGCTTCCCCGACGGGATATTCGCGACCACCCGCTGATGATCGCCGAAATCGTGCGCTCACCGTTGCGGTCACGACCAAGAGTGCACAGTTCCGCAGATCATGCTCGTGGGAGGCCTGCGCCGCCCAGGGGGGTGAGTTCGACCAGTACGGGGGGGCCGGACAGGAGGGCCATCACCTCGCTGATGGCGACCTCACCGAGGTCACCGGAGAGCGCCTCGTCCGACGCCGCCTTGTCGGCCCACACCTCGGTGACCCACACGGTGTCAGCCTCGTCCGCCGACACGTTGATCAGGTACAGCTCGCAACCCGGTGCGTCGCGCATGCCGTTGGCCACCCGCAGCAGCGTGTCGGCCAGCGCGTCGCCCTGCCCTTGGCGCGCGACCATCCGGACGTAGCGCCCGATGCGCCCGGCGTCGCCGGGTTCCTCTTCGGCTGTCATCGTTCGACCGTAGCCGTGGCCTCGATACCGTCCCGGCCGGGGTGCGGGGGTGTTCAGATCGCGTAGGGCCAGATCGTCAGGGCGTACCCGCCGAACCACGCTGACGCCAGCGCCGCCCCGGCGACGACGGCTACCGCCGTGCCGGTGCGCCGCCGCGCGAGCCCCAGCGCGACCGGCAACAGCAGCACGAACGCGGGGACCAGCAGCCGCAGCGTCGTATTCGTCAGGCCGTCGCTGCCCCACACCGTGACGAGCAGGAGGGCGCCGTAGACCAGCAGCGGCCACGGCAGCCGCATCCGGACCCCGAGGCCGAGCAGCACCAGGCTGCCCACGAACGTGAGCACGATGAGCACGTCGAACGCGCGCTCCCCCTCGGTGAGCACGACGGCGAGGTAGCGGACCGTCGCGACGCCACCGTCGAGGTGCCAGCCCCAGCCCGTGCGCTGGATCGCGAACCAGCCGTCGAGCGCGCCGGTGCGGGCGGCCACGTAGCCGAGGTAGCCGAGCAGGCCGGTCGTGGCGAGCAGCCCGCCGACCCACGGCCGCCACCTGTCCCGGCGGGCGAGCACGGCGGCGAGCGCGGCGAGCCCGACCGCCGCCACCACCGAGCTCGCGGTCGGCCGTACCAGACCCGCGGCCGCGGCGCACCCACCGGCCAGCAGCCACTGCCGGCGCAGCACCCCGACCAGCGCCCACACCGCGAGGGCGCAGAACAGGGCCTCGGTGTAGGTCATGGACAGCGCCACACCCATCGGTGCGGCGGCGAACAGCGCGGTGAGCAGCAGCCCGGCCCGGCGCGACCCACCGGGCACGAGCTCACCGAGCCGGGTCAGCCCGTAGGCCGCTACGACACCGGAGACCGCCGAGACGATCAGACCGGCGACCACCAGGTTGCCGCCGGTCAGCACACCGACGGCGGCGACGAGGCCGGGGTAGCCGGGGAAGAAGGCGAGCGGGGTGTCCGGGGTGCGGCCACCGAACGCGTCGAGCAGGTCCGCCGACACGCCCGCGTAGCCGAACTCGGCGATCGCGAGCAGCCACTTCCCGTCCCAGCTGGTGAGCTCGCGGAGCAAGCTGGAGCCGCTGCTCGCGGCCATGCCCGCGAGCACACCGACGCCGACGAGCCGCACGCCCAGGTAGACCCCCGCGGGTGCCAGCGCGTCGAGGATCCGGGCCCGGTCGGCGTCGTGCGGGCGCGTTGCCGGGGGAGCGGTGATCGGCTGCGCATCGTCGGTGACGACCATCGCGGGCTCCTTCCCGGGGGATTGCACCGATCCTCCCGGATGGCGGGTCGCTACCGGTAGCCGCCCGGCCCGAATGACGACGTTGCCGGTCACCTGGTGAGGTTGTCCTCATCCGACGCGTGGCGTAACCGCGTCGCGGTCGGACACGATATCCTCTGTATGCGCCGCCTCGCCCTGATGTTCCTCACCGTGCTGGCCGCCCTCGTCGCGTGCGGCGGCCCCTCGGCCACCGCACCGTCGACGGCTCCGACCACCAAGGCTCCGATCACGGCCGACCAGGCGGCCTACCTCGACGGGCTGAGGGAGATCAACCCGGGACTGGTCGTGAACCCCGACCGCGCCATCCGGCGGGCGACCAACATCTGCCTGGACATCGAAGAGGGCATGACCGAGCCCGAGGTCGTCCGCAGCACGGTGGCGCGCCTCTCTGGCAGCAACGCCACGATCGACGCGCCCCAGGCCGCCCAGGCCGTCGAGCTGGCCAAGAGACACATCTGCGAGAAGTAGGACTGGAAGGGCCCGAGATGACCGACGTCATGGTTGCGGTTGAGCGCTCGTTCCTCGTTCCTCCGGGGGGAGGCACCTCGGTTCACCAGCGGGCCGAGGCAGTGATGGCTGAGCTGGTTGAGCTGTCTGAGATCGGAACGATTCTCGACTCCACCGTGTCCGCTGACGCGCAGCGCGGCGAGTTCACCGTCGAGGTCACCGTAGCCGCCGAGGATCTCGACGACGGCATCGCACGAGCGATGGCTGCGATGCGTACGGCCATCCACGCGGTGGGGGATGCAACGCCGGGGTGGCCATCACACGAGGATGTCATGGAGATGATCGCTCAGACGATGCGTGCCGAGCTCGTCGAAGCCTGACACGCTCGTTCGCCACAGAAGCGCGATGCGAGTGGTCGCCTACGCCGCCGAGGACGACTACCTGGCCCAAAGCCGCTGACCTGGCGGGCCTTCGCGCCCGCGCCGATCCGTACGTCTCCCAGGACGACGAGCAGCGAACCGATCGGCCCTGCGTTCACGTTCAGCCAGGGAGCGGCCAGGACAACGCGGAGTCGGGGTCGTGCAGCCACACCCGCTGCGCGCCCTTCTCGGTGCTGGCGGTCACACCGAAGGCGTCGACGGTCGGGCGGCCCGCGTCGTGCCAGGTGGTTACGGCGGCCTCGACGGAGTCCCAGAGCCTGCGCGGTCCGCCTTGCGCCACGGTGTGGCGCCCGTTTTGCTCGGCTGTCAGGTTCGCGGCGGCCCAGCTGCCGTCGGCGGTGGCGACGACGACCTCGCCGCCACTGACGAACACGTCCGACCTGGTCACGCCGAGCTGGAGCTCGGCGGTGAACCGCAGCGCGGGCACCTCGGCCACGAGCCGCACGTCGGTGCTGGTGGTGCCGCGCTGCGGGTTGCGGCGGTCCATGATCAGCGGTGCCGCCGGCCCGTACCGCAGCGGGTAGCGCAGGTCCTGGCGCAGGGGCATGAACGCGGCGTCGAGGGTGTGGCAGCGGCCCTGCACGGTGTCATCGTCGATCTTGCGCAGTGTGATCATGGCGCCGGAGAAGCCTCCGCGCAGGTCGGCGACGACCACCCCGCCCGGTCGGAGCTGCTCGATCCATGCGGGCGGGATGTGGTCGACGGCGGCGGTGGCGAGGATCGCGTCGTAGGGTGCCTTGTCCGGGAACCCGTCCGCGCCGTCTCCGGCGGCCAGCGTCGGCGCGTAGCCGACCGTGTGCAGGTGCTCCCGCGCCGCGCTGACCAGCTCCGGGTCGATGTCGACGCTCGCCACGTTCGTGTCACCCAGACGGTGTGCGAGGAGCGCGGCGTTGTAGCCGGTACCGGTGCCGATCTCCAGCACCCGATGCCCGTCGGACACGTCCAACGCCTGGAGCATCCAGGCCATGATGCTCGGCATGCTCGACGAGCTGGTGGCACGCTGGGCACCGGCCCCGTCTGGTTCCGCCGCGCGGGCCTGGATGATCAGGTTCGTGTCGGCGTACACCTGCTCCAGCCAGTGCTCCCGCTGGGCCGGGTCGTCCCCGTCGATCACCAGCCCACCATTGGTCGTGTCGATGAATCGTGGGACGAACACATGCCGCGGCGTCTCAGCTAAGGCCCGCCGCCACTCGGCATCCAGTTCATGTTCTAGCTTTATGCCGGTCGCGAGCGCGCGAGCCAGATTCTTCCATCGCGCAGTCATGAAGATCCTTTGTCTATGAGAAAGTCAGCCATACCCGATCCTCTCACGAGTGTCCTAGGTCAAGCCGGTGATGCGCACCTCCCCTTAAAATTAAGGCGTACTGCCGACCAGGATGTTGCTGCCTAAATGATTTGTCAGGTTGCTGTTGTCGCCATGGCTTTGGTGGTTGCGATGACCGCGGACTGTGGAGGGAAGTCGCTGTGTGTTTCGGGGCTGCGGATCCAGTGCCAGCGTCCGAGGTGTTCGTCGTCGGGGGAGGGCAGGACGACGTCGTCTCCTGGATGGGCGACGGAGGTTTGTAGTTGGAGGAGGTCGGTGTGCACGGTGTCGGTCAGGGTGTGGCCGGGGCCGGTGAGGAAGGTCCAGCGTTGGGTGTGGGGGTGTGCGATGACCGGTCCGGTGAGCATCCGTACGCGGAGCCCGGCGAGTACGCGGTGTCCGAGTGTGGTGGGCATGGTGATGGCGCCGATCAGGCCGCCGATGGGGAGGAGGATCCGTCGGGATGCGGGGTCGACGGTGGTGGGTAGGTGGTGGTCGCGGCGGTAGCGGAGGCACCGTTGTTCGGGGGTGGTGTCCGGGTGTGTCGTTGGGTTTCCGGTGTTCGATGTTGTCACGGCGGTCTATGTCCTTTGGTGGGCGGGGGTGATCGATCATGCAGTGCAGGATGTGCGGGCTAGGTTCGTTTGGTCCGCCGTCGTTCAATCATGAACAGGTACCTTCGAGCGGTGGCCATCTACTTGGTGGCTGCCAGGGGTCGCGTCGGGTTCGGGGGTGGACAGGTGCAGCGCCAGGTCCAGCCCGGATAACGGCGCGGTTGACCTCGCCGGGTCGACTCTTCGAGCGGTGACCCGTGTGATGGGCATCAGCGACTACCCGGTGTCGGGAGTACGCGTACCAGGTGGGGTCGGATGTTGAGGGTCGTGTTGTCGTCGAACCGGACGATCAGGCGGTTGATGCCGCGGCCGAGAACCTGGCCCTGTTGGTGCAGGCGGGACGGTAGTGCTCCGTGCTGTTTGCCGATCGCGATCTGTACGACCCGGCACTGCGGTGGGATCGGGGTGCCGTCCGCGTCGCGCCAGGGGTCGTAATGTTGAGTTGGCATGCTATTCGTCCCCTCTGGGTGGGCTCGCTGGCGACCGTCAGGTGTCGGTTGCGCACCCGGAGGGGTGTGCGGCGTTAATGAAACCGAAGAATGTGGGACGGCTACAGTGCCCCATGGGACTTCTATGGACGTCTATGGTAGTCTTAGGACGTCCCTTGGAATACTTGCATTGAGAGGTGACATGGCAAACGAACGTCTTCGCGATGCGTTGCAGTCCCGAGGAATCACTCCGGTCCGGCTTGCTGATGAGCTGGGCGTAGATTCGAAGACCGTTGAACGGTGGATCACTAAGGGAAGGGTTCCTTACCCTAAGTATCGGCACGTAGTCGCCGCGAAACTGAACGAGCGTGAATGTTATCTTTGGCCGTCAGTCGTTTCTGGCGCTAAAGCTGAACAGGTGAGCGGAGCGGAGATCGTTAAGTTTTATCCGCATCGTAATTTTGTTCCGATCGACCTTTGGGATCGATTGTTCGACAGCGCCGTAGTCTGCATTGACATCCTTGAGGGTTATTCAGGAGAGTTGTGTGGATCTTGTAAGACCGCGGTTGAGCTGCGGAGATACGCCTCCGATCAAGATCGCTGAATAAGCCTCCTTGTTTACGTCGGAATTTTTATGACTGAGAAGCCGAACTTGGTCTCTATTCTTGGTGAGAAAGCGGCTAGGGGTGTCCGAATTCGACTACTGTTTGGCGATCGGGACAGTGATGCTGTAATTCAGCGCAGCATCGATGAGGGTATCGGACGAAATACGATCTCCGCGAAGATCGATCACGCGCTTGCACATTTTCAACCCCTCATCGCAGAGTCGGGCGTAGAGATTCGAAAGCATAAAACTGTGCTATACAACTCTTTGTACCGATTCGATGATGAGATGATCGTTAACTCTCACGTGTTCGGCAAACTGGCCTCTCATGCTCCGGCAATACACCTTCGCAGACTCTCGGCGGGTGATCTGTTCACGATGTATACCGACAGCTTTGATGCGGTCTGGAATGGCGCTAGTCGGTTCGCGCGATAAATGAGGAGGAAAATGAAGAAGGACTATTATGACGATCCTCAAGCGCCAATTGCAAACAGTCTGGTGGTAGCCGTCCTCGCGGTCGTCCGGAATGAGGCGGGTGAAATATTGATGATCGAACGTTCCGATAATGCGTTGTGGGCGCTACCAGGTGGTGCTCAAGATATCGGCGAAACAACGCGAGACGCTGTTGTCCGGGAGGTTCGAGAAGAAACAGGTATCGAGGTCCAGGTGACCGGAATCACTGGAATCTACTCCGATCCCCGGCACGTCATAGCCTACGACAACGGAGAAGTGCGACAAGAGTTTTCGATAGTATTTGGTGCTCAACTGGTAGGTGGGGATATGCGCAGCAGCTCCGAGTCAAAGCAGGTACGCTGGGTTTCGTTGGACACAATCGATGAACTAACTATTCATTCGTCGATGAGGCTCCGAATTGATCACGCTTTGCAAGATCGCTCGCAGCCTTATCTTAGCTAACTTATTATAAGATCGAGCACGACTTCGGCGCTAGCCGCCTGCCGCCAGCTCCACTCTATGAAACATTTTATCCGTGTTCACCGGCACTCCCAGTTCCGCATAGAACCGGCGCGCCTCCTCGCTTTCCCGGTCAGTTGTCCACTCCACCCGACTACAGCGGTGCTTGCGGGCGACGTCGAACAGCGTGTCCATGAGCTGCCGGCCGATACCGTGACGTCGCCGAGCCTGGGCTACGTACAGCTCCTTGAGGTACAGCGAGCGAGTCACGCCGGCTGCCGGCCACAGGAACGAGTACGAGGCCAGGCCGACAAGTTCGTCGTCTTCCCAGGCCAGCAGCACGAAGGCGGCCGGGACGTCGCCGAACAGGGCATCGGTGACCTGTGTGATCCTTTGTTCCAGCGGCTCGAACTCGGTACTGCCGTAATGACGATCTATCTCCTCCATGAGCACGGCCACGGCGTCAACATGATGCATTTCGGCAGGCGTGACAACAAGCATTAGCTACGACCCTTCTATCCCGCTTGGCAGCCTGAGTAGATCGCGCAGCTCGCGTACCGGCGCCACGGCACGGTGCCGGCGAGGCACGGTCTCGATGACCTCCCGAGCCCGGCCGTTGATGATCCCGTGCCGTTCGGCTTCGCTCAGGCAAAGCACTGTGTCGAGCGCATACGATGCGGCCCCCGACGCATCACCATCGGTCGCCAGGCACATCGCGCGGTCGAGCCGGGTGAAGGCCCGATCCATGAAGTCCTGGGGAGCGACCAACTCCAGCGCCCGGTCCTGCGCTGTCCACGCCGCCCTGGTGTCGCCGAGATGGGTCAAGGCATTGCTCTCGTGGAAGCGGAACTGCGCCTCGTCGTAGGCGAACGCGGATGGCGTGCTCACGTCCACATCGATGGTGGACAGGAGGTGCTCGGCGTGGCGCAGGGCATGGCGCGTCTCGTCGGCTCGGTCGAGGGCGGCCTGCGCCCGGGCTTCCAGTGCCGCTGCCAGCACCGCACCCACACACGGTGTGCCCGGCACCACTGCCTGGGCATGGCGCGCGACCGTCACCGCCTCCGCCAGGTCGCCGCTGTAAAAGTGACCGTAAGCCTCCTGCGCCAGCACCCACGACAGGGTGACCGCGTCGTCGACCTCGCCGGCCGCCACCCTGGCCGTCCGTGCCCACCGTCGGAACGCTTGTCGCTCATCGAGCTTGATGAGGGTCAGGCACATCAGGCCGGATAGGTGGGCCGCAACCCGGGTAAGCCGACGCAGGCCAGACAGCGAACGGTGACGCACCATGCTGCGGTGCAGCCCGGCCACGTCCGCGGCCACGTCATCGAGAAGCAGTACCGCGGGCCGATCCTTGGTCGCCGCGCCATGGCGGGTCACGGTGAGCTCCCACTCGTCCAGGGTGGCGCTGCCGGCCCCGTCGGCGATCACGTCGTGGAGACTGTGCCGGACTTGTTCGACGTGATCCACGCCGACGGACGGTCGAGCCAGGACAAGCTTGGGAGAAGCTGGCTCGTGCAACAGCGCGTGGAGCTCGTCCGGGCCGAGTCCGAGCACTGCAGCCAGTCTGGGGTGGTACCACGCCCGCGGCGTCGTCTCGCCAGCCTCCCACCGCTGGATGGTGGAGCGTTCCACGCCCAGACTCTCCGCCAGGCTTTCCTGGCTGTGACCGGCCGTTTGA
Source organism: Mycobacteriales bacterium (assembly GCA_038257875.1). Classification (GTDB taxonomy): domain Bacteria; phylum Actinomycetota; class Actinomycetes; order Mycobacteriales; family Pseudonocardiaceae; genus Pseudonocardia. The sequence continues at coordinate 771 of JBBSQN010000001.1, read as the reverse complement.
CGCGCGGTCACCAGGCGGTGCCGTCTGAGGGACATAGGTTCGGCCTCCTGGCTCGGGTGCGGTGTGCTCATACCGTAGCGGGTGGTCATAACCGCAGTTCAGGGCGTTATTGCGGCCGTTGTGCGGCCGTATGCGTCGGCTTCGCTGCTCTGCTGCTCGGCAAGGTCCGCGAGGATCGATCCCAGGCATCCAGCACCGGGTATCCGACTTCTCCCCAGAGTGCCACCGGCCAGGGTCGACGACGGCACAGGCACGCGCCTGTCTGGTACTCGGCCAGTTGGACGGGCCGTCTCCCCGGGCGCTGGGTGCCACCCACAAGAACAACCACGGCAAAGGGTGATCCACCACCATGAACACCGCTCTCACCGTCAACTCCTGGGTCGCTATCCGCGAAGGCTGCCCGATGAGCTGCGACATTCTCGGCAGCGGCGAGATCCACTTCCTCTACGGTATCCCGACGGACGGCTTCGAGTTCAGCTTCGAGGCCGAAGCCCTGCGGGAGTTTCTGGAACTGGGCAGCAAGGCCCTCGTTGACATGGACGCACGCTACGCGGAAGAGGAAGCTCACGAAGCCGCAGAACCGGAGTTGGCTGCACAACGTAGCAGCGCGCAACTGACCGGACTGTCACAGCCAGGGCAAGGCCCCGGCAAAGTCGCGAGGTAGCCGGTTGATCTGAGATGATCGACCCCGCGCCAAGCGTTGACGATGCGCCGCGCGCTTTTTGTGGTCTTGGCGGGGACCCGGGGGGCGGGGCCGACCACCAAAGGCGG